>NZ_JBHULN010000002.1:0-164502 GCF_042684525.1 Spirosoma soli
AAAAGGCGAAATTGCGGCCCACTGGGAGTCGGTTAGAGCATTAAATTGTTTGGTCACATCTCTGTTGCTTGGTCGCTACAAAGGTGACGCGGCTCCCAGCCTTTCTCAATTCCCAAACACGTTCTTAAAAACTTCATGAGGTCAGATCGAAGAAACTTGGTTAGATGTACTGATTGATAATACTTTCGAGCCATTCCTGCTTACCACTGCGCAGTTGTGGTTCACCATGTTCAAACGTGTAGTTTCGTAGGTCTTCCAGCGTCAGGGTGCCGTCCTCAAATGCTTTTCCCTGACCATTGTCGAAGGAAGCATACCGTTCCTGACGGAATTTGAGGTAGTCGGAATCCTGCAAAATAGCATCGGCCACGATGAACGAACGGGCGAAGGCATCCATGCCACTGATGTGAGCGACGAATAAATCCTCCAGATCAGTCGAGTTCCGGCGGACTTTTGCATCGAAGTTGATTCCCCCGGGTTTGATACCCCCCGCCTGATGAATCACAAGCGCGGCCTCAACCAGTTCATACAAATTGATTGGGAACTGGTCCGTATCCCAGCCGTTCTGGTAATCACCCCGGTTGGCGTCGATACTACCCAGCATACCAGCGTCAGCGGCAACCTGCAGTTCATGATCGAACGTATGACCCGCCAGCGTCGCGTGGTTGACTTCGATATTCAACTGAAAATCTTTATCCAGACCGTATTGCCGTAGGAAGCCAATGACCGTAGCGGCATCGTAATCGTACTGATGTTTGGTCGGCTCCATCGGCTTTGGCTCGATGAAGAACGTGCCTTTGAAACCCTGTTTTCGGGCGTAGTCTTTGGCGATGGTCAGAAATTTGGCCAGGTGCTCGACCTCCCGCTTCATGTTGGTGTTCAGCAGCGACATATAGCCTTCTCGCCCACCCCAGAACACGTAGTTTTCGCCCCCGAGTGCAATGGTCGCATCGATGGCATTTTTCACCTGTGTACCGGCGTAAGCCACCACTGCAAAATCCGGATTGGTCGATGCCCCGTTCATGTAGCGCGGGTTCGAGAATACGTTGGCCGTACCCCAGAGCAACTTCACCCCACTTGCCTGCTGTTTCTGCTTCGCATACTCAACGATCTTCTGCAACCGGCCTTCATACTGGCTGGCCGACGATCCTTCATCGACCAGATCGATGTCGTGGAAACAGTAATAGGGCGCACCAATTTTGGTGAAGAACTCAAAAGCCGCATCCATTTTCATCCGGGCGCGTACATTGGCATCGTTATCCTGATCCCAGGCAAAAACGCGCGTGCCAGGGCCGAAGGGATCGCCACCGGTTCCGCAGAAGGTATGCCAGTAACTAATGGCGAAACGCAACTGATCGCGCAGGGTTTTTCCGCCGACAACTAAGTCGGGGTTGTACCATTTGAAGGCTAACGGATTTTTGGATTTAGGGCCTTCGTAGCCAATAGCACCAATGCCTTTGAAATACTCCTGATCGCCTACTGTGATCGTCGACATAATTGGGTAAGTGGTTATTATAATGATACGTTGGTTAATTCTGTTGTCTGCAAGTGGGAATGCCACTGGTCGAATGCTGCCTGAAGTGTCGGAGAAGGTTCGGTTAAGCTGCCTTATCCTATCATGGACTTTCTACAGATGAAACTCTGTTTGTGCTATTTTTTAGTGTAAAAATGACACTCATTTTTTAAATGTCAAGTCGACACCTAATATTTTTTATAAAATAATTGGCTGACGAGTTACTGAAGGACCCGAAACTGGCAACACAGGATGTTTAGATGCAAACCTGATCAGGAAGGAATAAAATTCAGGAAGGAGTCGGTATTCTGTTGGTACTTAGCCATATCAACCCGATAATAGTAAGCTCCGCGTTTCGAAAAACCCTTCTGCTTCTCATCAAGTTTGATCAGCAGATTCGTCGAAAGAATTTTTCGGCTAAAATTACGCTTATCGAAGTCTGTATTGTAGATAGCGTCGTAGAGCTTCTTCAACTGGGGAATCGTAAATTTCTCGGGTAACAGCTCGAAGCCGATGGGATGCTGAGCAGCTTTGTAGCGAAGCCGTTTTATCGCCAGTTCAACCATGTCGCCATGGTCGAATAGTAAGGGAGGCAAGTCATAAATTGAAAACCAGCGCGCCTGAAACGTCTCCGAAATTTTCGACTCATAATCCGCCACTTTAACCAGTGAGAAATAAGCGACGGAGATGGTACGAACAATCGGATCGCGGTGTGGATCGCCAAAGGCAAACAACTGTTCAAGGTATACATTAGTCAATCCGGTAAGTTCAAACAGGATACGGGCAGCGGCCTGTTCGAGCCCTTCATTAGGTTGTAACCATCCCCCCATTAGCGACCAGGTCTTATCCTCTACTCCACGTTTAACCAACAGCACTTTTAAGCTTTCACCATCAAAACCGAAAATGATAGAATCAAGGGCTAGTAAATAGGGGTGTTGCTGCTTATACTGATCTAACATAGGGGATTGGCAGTCCTGTATCTTATTAATCGGCGAAAGTAAAATATAACCCTAAGTAAAACTAAGTAGCCACCTATTTTCAGTATTATCAGTGCGGATTGAGGATAAGTATTATTCGTCGTGACGAGTCACGACCAGAAGGGCATTGTGAGTCAGCCAATCAGATTTTATCTGAGCGAGGCACAAACCTCTACCCTGCCACTAGCATACTAATCGTTCATACTTTGCGGGTCATTGCATTTAGAAAATATGCCACCAAGGCCCGTCACTTTTCCTATTCTATTATCACTTACGTAACTGAAGACACGATTCCTACCCCATTTGGTGAGCCTGTTTCGACTGAAAGTTAAGGAAGCTAGTCGCCCTTTACCTGGTTATTATTCACTCACTTCACACTAACCAGCGCAGGGTTGTACAATTTCATATGCGCTTGTTTAAGCTGAGTTTCGGGCATTTTTATCACTTTTCGGTCGTAGGTCATCAGGCCATTGGTTTCGACTTCAACATCCGTTGTCTGCGTGTAAACAGCCGCCGATAAGCCACGCTTGATAAGCTCTTCAAACCGGTCGAGGAACGACGTATAACGAGCCGTCATTTCTTCTGCATTCTTGAATGTCTGGTATCCCCAGTTGTTTTTCGACTGCCACGTGTGCCCCTCCAGCGGCAACCCTAACCCGCCAAACTCACCCAATACAATCACCTGTTTCTGACCGAAGAGAGCCGGATCGGGCATGGCTGGTGCAGGGTAGTTGTGTAAATCCAGGATATGTCCCACTGGATAGAAGTTGCCACCGCTGGCACTGTTCACCAACCGCGACGGATCGTAAGCCATGGTCCACTTAGTGATCTCTTCGGTCTTGAACTGTCCCCAGGCTTCATTGAAGGGTACCCATACCACAATGGACGGAAAGTTATGGTTGGCATCCATGATGGCCTTCCATTCCGTTCTGTACATCTGCTCTGATTCAGCTGTTCGGTCCCGGTCGGTAGCCTTGCCAATGATGCCAGGACGCTGCTCCCACTCGTTACCGTTGTCGCCACTGGGCATATCCTGCCAAATCAGCATACCTAACTTATCGCAATGATGGTACCAACGGGCGGGTTCTACTTTTACGTGCTTGCGGATCATGTTAAAGCCCATTCCTTTGGTCTTTTCAATGTCAAAGCGCAGAGCCTCATCAGTTGGCGCGGTGTAAAGCCCATCGGGCCACCACCCCTGGTCGAGCGGGCCGTATTGAAACACGAACTGGTTGTTGAGCAGCATACGGAGCACGCCGTTGTTATCGGGGGCAACCGATATCTTCCGCATGGCGAAATAACTTTTCACCTCATCGATCACCTTACCATTTCTGACAACGGCAACAGCAAGATCATAGAGAAAAGGACTATCGGGCGACCACAGTTTCGGGTCATTGATGGCTAACACAGCATCCTGACCGTTGGTAACCTCTTGCTCTGCTACTTTCTGTCCATTGGAAAGCGCTGTAATGCGCAGCCGGTCGCTGGCTTGCAGGTTGTTTACTTTTGACGATACGGTCAGGGTTTTCTTATCAATATCCGGCGTCTGTTTGGTTGATGCGATGTGCGTTTTCGGAACGGCCTCCAGCCAAACAGTTTGCCAGATACCAGTTACGGGCGTATACCAGATACTATGAGGCTTGTTGATCTGCTTACCTCTTGGCTGTGGCCCTTCGCTGGTGGGGTCCCAGACCCGTACAACAACCTCTTGCTGTCCTCCTTTTTTTAGCTGGTTGGTTACGTCGAATGAGAACGGGTCATACCCACCCTGGTGCGTTCCCACTTTCTGACCGTTCATATACACATCGCACTGCCAGTCGACGGCACCAAAGTGCAGCAGCACGTTTTGTCCTTTGAATTTAGCCGGAATTGTTACGGTACGTTTGTACCACAGCACACTGTCTTTTCCAACCGTTTTGCCCACCCCCGACAAAGCCGACTCCACGGCGTAGGGTACCAATATTTTACCATTGAACGACGTCGGCGCACTTTCTGTCCCCGCCTTTGGTACCAGCGCATAGTCCCACAGGCCATTCAGGTTAAGCCAGTTGTTACGTACCAATTGCGGTCGGGGGTACTCGGGCAGTGCGTTAGCGGGATCTACCTTTTCGGCCCAGGGCGACATAATTTTACCCGGAACGGGTTGCCAGCCGGTTGACTGCGCTTGTACAGTAACGCAGCTTATTGTTAGTACGGTAAGCGATAAAAAAAGTTTGTTCATAGGTAGTAACGTTTGAGAATCCAGCAACTGGTTGTTTTTGGCACTTTATGAGACAGATGCTGCTTATTTGTTAGCCATTCTTCAAATGAAGAAAAACTAATAAAGAATATACTTCCATTTAGTGATCAAAATTGAGCGTTTGTGTAGCCTGGACGGCCACGTCCGGGTTACAATGAATATTGTTTTTCACCCGGACGTGGCGTCCAGGCTACATAGTGCCAGAATAATACTTTCATACCAGACTGGATTAGGTAGAAGCATTACTCGCTACGGCTATTTACGATCTGACTTACCTGATTCCGTCACCAACGAAGGGAATGCATCTTTGAGTTGGCTACCCCAGTTTTTGTTAGGCTCCGCCCCCATTTGTAAGATTAGCTCGCCCCCTTTCAGAAGCTCGTCATGGGTGAGGTACGTACGTGTGAAGGGCTTGCCATTCAATGTGGCCGATTGGATATAGACATGCTCTGGTGAATTATTGACGGCCCGTATTGTAAACGGTTTACCCGCTGGGGGGTTAATGGTAACCGCATCCAGGCTGGGGCTACCCAGTACGTAATAAGGCGTTCCGGGACAAACGGGGTACAAGCCAGCCATACTAAACACGAGCCAGGCTGACATCTGTCCACCATCTTCATTACCGCTTAACCCACCCGGTGAACTGTCGTATTCGTCACGAACGAGCTGCCGAACCCGGCCCTGGGTCTTGTAAGGAGCGCCCGCACAGGCGTAGAGGTAGGCAATCTGGTTATTGGGCTCATTCCCGTGCCAGTAATGCCCGCCCTCGAAAAGTGTATCTAGTTTGGCAACCAGCCGTTCACGCCCGCCAAGCTGTTTTGCTAAGCCAGCTATGTCCTGCGGCACAAAGAAGGTGTACTGCGCTGGCGACCCTTCCGTAATAAACGAAGACCGAAGCGCAAATGGGTCAAACTGGGCTATCCAGCGCCCATCAGCGTATCGACCGCGGACGTAGCCCGTTGCCGGATCGAGCACGTTTTGATAGTTCTGCGCTCGTTTGATTAGCGTCACGGCATCTTCGGTATGGCCGAGCGCTTTGGCTAGCTGACTCAGGCAAAAATCGTCGTACGCATATTCAAGCGTTCGGGACACCTGTTCACGTTTATGAAACGCCTGCCAGACCGAATCTTCGAGCGGAATGTAGTTGTATTGTAAGTAGGACGCCAGCGCCCGTCGTCCTTTACCCGACTCGTAACTTTTAGGATCGCTATTGACGTCGAACGCGTTCTTTCGTAAGTACTGGTACGCCATTTTGACGTCGAAGTTCCGAATACCTTTAACGTAGGCATCGGCAATTGCCGACTGGGCGTGATCACCGATCATAGCGGCTGTGTAGCTGTTCCAGCACGGGAAAATAGGCATCCAGCCCCCCTGCTCGGCCTTTTTGACCAGCGATTGCATCAGATCGCCGGATCGCTTTGGATTCAAGAGGTTTTGCAGCGGCTGACAGGCTCGAAAGGTATCCCACAAACTGAAATCGCAGTAATACGTAAAGCCCTTGGCTTGCTGAATGGTCGTGTCATCGGCGAAACCCGGATATCGACCGTCAGCATCCGAAAAGACACGGGGTGTTAGGTTGGCGTGGTACAGGGCGGTGTAAAACAGCGTTTTGTCAACGTCTCGCCCGGTGGCCTGCATCCGGCCAAGTTCAGTATTCCAGGCGGCTTCGGTCTGCTGGCGAACACGGGCCAGGTTCCAGTCTGGAAGTTCAGCCTGTACGTTTTTCCGGGCCCCTTCTTCACTGACAAACGACGTTCCAACCCGAACGCGCACTACCTCACCCGGTTTCAAGGTCCAGCGAACATAAGCGCCGACTGATTCTCTTTTGCCCGTTCCTTTGGCCTGTTTGCTTCCCTCGGCCGGTTCGTAGTTTGTCCACGTACCAAACTGAGCCAGCGGTCGGTCGAACTGCACCACAAAATGACCGCTGAAACCCGCGGATTGTCCGGCTCCCTGATAGATTCGGTGTACCGGATTATAACCCACAATTTCATTACGTTCCGGGTGAATGGCTATGTACCCTTCGCCTTCGTCGCTGTTTGGCTCGATGAGCAACGCGCTTTCGCCCCCTTTACCGAACGTGAACTGCAATAACCCCGCCCGCGTGTGCGCTGACAGTTGCGCCTTGATATCGGAGTCGGCCAGTTGGACCTCATAATAAGCGGGTGTAACCATCTCCCTGGCATGGTCAAAACGAGAACCGCGCTCGGCGGGGCGCAGGGCGAGTTTCCCCGAAATCGGCATGATGGTCACCGAACCATAGTCCTGTACGCAGCTTCCGTTGAGCCAGTGCGTTCCGCGAAAGCCGTTGATTTTAGGATCATTGTAATAATACGGGGCTATGCACTTTGTTTCGGTAGCCTGGGTTTGCGGGGTCCAGGTAGTCATGGCGTGCGGTTGCCCAATAGCGGGTGCAATTTGGCCTTTCAACTCGCTACCGGCTTCACTGTGTTTTTTAGCCGTTGGCGTCTGACTGGGTGCTGATCCAATCAGCGGATTAACGTACGTAATGGGCGGTTTCGCCGGGCTGGTTCGGCTCGGCTGAGCAATAGCGTACGAAGCAAGTAAAAGAAGTAGAATCAGTTTTTGCATGAATAATTGGCAAGAAAATCCCCTGATGGGCCGCCACCAGGGGAAAAGCATTCTATCTACCCCGAATTACTGACCTTACTCGGCCGAATTAATTAGTGAGCCGCTGCTTATCCCTTAACAAGACTTCCTGAAGCCTGGCGTACGGCAGTCTTTGCGGAGACACTTTGTTATCAATAGCAAGCACCGCAGCGGTTGCCGCCGATTGTCCTAAAATCATGAAAACCGGCTCCATCCGAATAGACCCGTAAGCAATGTGGGAGCTCGATACGCATACCGGCACCAGCAAATTACTGCACTCGTTTTCTTTAGGCAGAATCGCCCCGTAGGCGATGGAATAGGGCTTATCGGGATGTACACCGATATCGCCTTCGTTTTGCACAAAGCCATCTTCTTTCACAAACCGTTGGGCGTTATGGGCGTCTAAAGCATATGAGCCCATACCAATCGGGTTCGGTACGTTCGTCTTCCCCAAGGCATCAGCCTCGGTCATAACAAACTCACCCAACATTCGGCGAGCCTCGCGGATGTACAGTTGATGCGGCCAACCGCCGTTGTCGGTGAACTCATCTTTGGGTAAACCCCACTGCTGCATCTGCTCATGCACGTCGGCCGGTACACGCTCATCGTTTTGCAGAAAATACATGAGCCCTTTCTGATACAGCTCGTGGTCTTTAATGATCTGTTTCCGGCGTTGGTAGGTTGCTTCGGGATAATCGTAGTTTTTACCAATGTAGTCGGTACTGAATGGGCCGTGGTTGTTGGTGTCTGTTTTCCGATTTGGGATGGGGTCAAATTTATTAAATGTCTCCCGCCAACCCGTAGCAAAGACCCGAGCCAGCAGTTCATAGCGCGCCGGGTCATACCCATCAGGTTTTGGAAAAGGGAGCCGGTTTTCGGGATGGT
Source organism: Spirosoma soli (assembly GCF_042684525.1). Taxonomy (NCBI): domain Bacteria; kingdom Pseudomonadati; phylum Bacteroidota; class Cytophagia; order Cytophagales; family Cytophagaceae; genus Spirosoma; species Spirosoma soli. The sequence continues at coordinate 8,222 of NZ_JBHULN010000002.1, forward strand.
TACTCAGGCACATCCGAAAGCAGTACGCCTGAATCTTGTTATCCCCTGACCCGTTTGGACCAGGTTTCTCCCTAGACACCTCAGCTAATAAACCACTTTTAGGATCACCAGCTACGACGTATGGACTGACGTTGGTCTTGAAATGATGCCCGTGCTGGAAAACCCCGACCTGCACGCCGTTATGGGTTTCGTTATACACCTTGCTGGCCTCGCGACCCACGTGATAACGAACACCCGCAGCAGCCATCAGATCACCTTCGTACGTAGCGTCGATGAACATTTTACCTTCGTAGACCGTACCCCCTAACGTGCGAAACGACTGAATGGCGCCCGCTTTTTTCTGGATTCCTTTGGCCGATCGGTCAAGCCATTCGTCGCGGTAGATGGTGATTTTATATTCCTTGGCGAAGTCTTCAAAAACCTGTTCGGCAGCGTGCGGTTCAAATATCCACATGGTTCGGGCATTGCCATCAATGGCGGGTGTTCCTTGCCCTTTATTGCCATACTCGTCTCGTTTCTGCCATTTCCAGGACGTATCCTGCTGGTAATGCTGGTACAGACGCTGGTAGAACTCCCGGGAAAGGCCGCCAATTACTTCTTTGTTACCGGTATCGGTAAATCCCAAGCCACCCGACGATAGTCCGCCTACATGTTTGTCCGGCGACACAACCAACACGGATTTTCCCATCTTCTTAACCTGAACAGCCGCAATTACTGCTGCCGACGTTCCGCCGTAAATTATTACATCGGCACGTCGTACGCCAGCATTGCGAGTAGCCGGTTGTGCAAAGCCAGGTACCGTAGTCAGGTATAGCAAAATCAGCCAGGATAACCTGCTCAAGAACTTCATATATTACGTGTAGGGTTTAGTGATCGTTGTGTGAGCCAGAATAGTTTTAAACCACCTGCTCCAGCATTTGAATGTACCCATCGACACCGGCTTCGATTTCGTGAAGATAAATGAACTCATCCGCCGAATGCGACCGCCCCGAGTGACCAGGTCCGCATTTTAGCGAAGGGCAGTTCAAAACGGCCTGATCAGACGTTGTTGGCGATCCGTAGGTGTGACGCCCAAGGGCTATACCAGCCTGTACAATCGGATGATCGGCCGGAATACTCGATGGCTTCAGGCGAATAGAGCGAGGCTTCACCTCAGCCTGAATGTTTTGCCGAATGGTATCAATAACCTCTTCCAGCGTGTATTGCTCGGTTACTCGTACATCGATAGTGAACGTACAGGTATCAGGCACTACGTTATGTTGCGTTCCGGCGTTGATAATGGTGACCGACAATTTGACCGGCCCCAACGTAGGCGATACGTTTGGAAATTGATAGGTCGTCAGCCAGTTGATGTCCTGAATGGCTTTATAGATAGCGTTTTCGCCTTCGTCGCGGGCCGCATGACCACTGATACCATGGGCTGTACAATCCAAAACAAGGAGTCCTTTCTCGGCAATGGCCAATTGCATCTCGGTTGGTTCGCCCACAATGGCAAAGGTAATAGTGGGCAGTTCGGGGAGCAGTAGTTCCAGTCCATCGCGGCCCGAAATCTCCTCTTCGGCAGAAGCAGCTATCACAATGTTATGGGTCATGTCGGCTCGGTCGTAGAAGTAAGCAAACGTAGCGAGCAACGAAACCAGACAGCCACCTGCGTCATTAGAACCAAGTCCGAATAATTTACCGTCACGCTCCAGCGGTTGAAACGGGTCGAGCGTCCAAGATTTGTTGGGTTTGACAGTGTCGTGGTGCGAGTTGAGCAGAATAGTCGGCTTTGCCAGGTCGAAATACCGGTTTTGCGCCCAGATATTGTTTTTCAGCCGTTTGAACGGAATTTGCTTCTGGCTAAAAAAATCCTCAATTAACTCCGCTGTCCGGTCTTCCTCGCGGCTAAACGAAGGGGTGGCAATCAGGCGTTTAAGCAAGTCTAAGGCATCGGCAGCCAGGGCACGTTGCGGAGTCGTTGAGGAAGAGGATTGTGACATACCAAAATCAAGTTGTACGTCCAAAGATACAGTACCCCAGCCAACCCTTTACGCCCAGAAACGATAAAATCCCGTCGTGAGCTACGAAGTACATCTACTCATCGGCTTTGTATGGCGTAGAAAATTCTTTATAAGAAAAGCTAACCAAACATTCTCGAAGGCTACCAGGTGGTTACTTTTTTCAACGTCTCACCTATTCATTAAATAGACTAATCAGCTCATTTTAAGCGTCTTTTAAGACTTTTTTAAAATAGTTTTAAACTCGGTCTTCCACCTTAGCCCCATCAAACGACACAGTTTGTGTTAACGAACAACGAGTATGAAATCAATCACAAAAGGAGTAGCCAGCTTATTGGTAAGCTGTTGGTTTGTAAGCTGTATGTCATCGGGCCTGCCCAATGAAACCGTTCAAAAAGCGTTTAATCACCGCTTCGGAAAGGTAGAGTCGGTGAGCTGGACGCACAACAACGATTACTCATTTGCTCACTTCAAGCAACATGGAAAACCGGTCGTTGCAGTATTTGGCAACGACGGACAAATAATTGATACCGAATCAGCCACGCCAATCAATTAAGTAATAACTTCTAATTCACTCAACAACCATGAAAACGAATCTGAAATTTGCCCTGCTCATTGGAACGCTGGTGTGGGGCATCTCAACGACCAAAGCGCAAGTCGCCACCGATTTTGACAAATCGGTTGACTTCACAAAATATAAAACATTTGCCTGGTGCACGCCCGACATCCAGGTGGGCAACAACCCGGTGTACCGCAGCGGACTAATCACGAAGAACATTGAAACCACCCTGGCCGATGAATTAGGCAAACGGGGCCTGACAATGAACCCTGAAAACCCGGATCTCCTGGTGGGTTTTCATACCTACACGGAGAAAAAAACAAACACCTACAGCACAGCCACCCCTTATCCTATGTATTATCCGTTTGGTTTCCGGGCTGGTTGGCGGTACTACCCTTACGGCTTTGGCAACTGGCCTTACGCCTGGAATAATAACATTCAGCACGTACAGTACACCGAAGGCACGTTATTGGTTGATATTGTCGACGCCCACACGAAGCAATTAATTTGGCGAGGTAGCGTTGAGGGTGATGTTTCCAATCCGAAACGAATTGAAAAGGAAGTAGCAAAGGGGATTCATAAGGTTATGAAGGATTATCCGGTTCCAGTTGCTGAACGTTCCTGACAAGTAGAGGGTCATTTATAGTCAGGGGTTGTCAAGTATTGATCAATACTTGACAACCCCTGACAACACTTGGCTAGTTACTTTAAACACCCGTCTGCACGCCATGATGGCCATGCCGATACGGTACTTTTTCGGTCATTAAGCCAGCGCCAATTTCCAAAATTCCTAATATGACATGCGGCATGTATACATCGTCCGCGAATCCAAATAACCAGGGCGAAGCGGCCAGAAGAATACCTGCCAGTACGTCCATCGACAAGTGAAACGACATTGAAAATGCCTTCACTGGGCCTGCTTCATAATCGGTACAGATTGACAAGAGCAGCAGTACTACCCCTGTTACAACCGGCACCCATTGAGCCGAACTACCGTCGGCAAAGCCAAATAACCAGGGAGATGCTATAATGAGTGCTCCTGCCAGATAGTCAAGTACGCCATGTACTTTCGTTGAAATGAATCGCATAGTTTTAGTTGTTTACGTTGAGTTATGCACAAAATCAAAACACTACTAAAACTATATATCTACTATAGTATCTTCATTGATGAGCAAACGGCCCCTGACGGTTCTATCCATACTTAATGGACTTACCCTTCGTAGAATTTTACGCCCCGCTCCCGTAAAAAAGCCTTAATTACATTGACATGTACGCATTGACCCACGTTTAAAAACGGGTAATTTGACACCCGGCTTTTTCGACCGTTCACCAGTACTTCTCGATCTTCAATGTCGAATCCAAGGTGTAAATGGCGCGTAGCGGATTGCATACCATAAATGAGGCCGTTGGTATCGAACAAGGGCCCCCCACTCTGCCCTCGTAATCCAGGTGTACTTAGCTCAATGCCGGTAATAGCTACGTTATCGCTAAGTAGCCGGGTCACAATGCCATCAATCGGAAAACAAGGCGACGCCACACGGCCCTCCGTTGTCCATTCGATATCGTCGATGCTGGGGTTGTAGCGAAAGTTGGTAAACTCGGGAAAGGGGTAGCCCAACCGGCACAGGCTCCGGCCGGGTTTTATGCGATTGCTATCGCCTAAGAAAACGGCGTGAGACCGGTAGAGCAACCGGGTGTATCCTTCAAAACGTAGCAGCGCCAAATCCTGCGTGGGGTGCATATCGACCGTTAATCGCTGATATTGATCAACGCAGCTAACAAAGTTATTTCGGAGCCGGATGATGGTGTCGGGTCGAAGCTTGAATTCTTCTTCCAACTGGCTGATACGATGTCCGGCGTTTTTCTCGCGTAATACATCCCGGCGAGCCCCCTGAAACTTTCGGTAATTTTCGTAGATTTTTTCGGTTTGAGTGATTAGCTCCGCAACGTGCTTACACGTAACCGCGCAGCCTTCTTCATTCACGAAAAACAGCGTCGCACTGCCCGGTACAATTTCATCGTGTCCGTAAAGCCGAACAATAGAATGCAGCGGGCGGGTAAACGGATCAACGCGTTCAATAGCGTCAACAAACATAAATTAATACAGTGAATTGGCCAGTTGATTAGTCAACTAGCTCGCAAATTAGCTAATCCTACTCAACTGACCGATTCATTACGCATTAACTAATTACTGCTTTTTTGTTTTCACCTCAACCTCAGCGGGCACTACAGCTCCGCGGGCACTGGCGCTATCGGGTGGCGCCTGCTGTGGCGCATCCATACTTGACGAATTTAGGGTATCGCCCTGCCGACCCATCTCTGTGCTGTCGGCGGTGGTTGTTGAGCCAGCTTCGCTACCTGATTCATTCTTATTACTACCTGAACAATTCCAGAACATTACGCTGGAACTAATCAGCAAGCCAGTCAGCAGCCAGCTTCTCAGTTGTTTTGCCGTGTTTCGTGTCATCTTCTTCATTCGTTGAGTTTACTTTTTATTCACAATAGCCCGCCGTCAAGACTGGCTATAGTTTCTGTGTATGCACCGATCGTTCGCTTAAATCTTTGTGACAGCGACATCAATACGTCGGTTTTTCTGACGTCCTTCGGCCGATTCATTAGAAGCGGTTGGTTTTGTTGAACCGAAGCCTTGGGTTGTCACGCGATTAGCCTCAATACCGGCTGACATCAATGCAGTCCGCACGGCGTTGGCGCGGTCGATCGACAGTTTTTTGTTGGCATCGGCATTGCCCGTGTTATCAGTATGACCTTCAACCCGGATGTGTAGGCCAGGATAGGCCTTCATGATCTCGATGAGGTCATTGACGTTCGGCCGTGACTCGACCGTAATGCGATCCGAATTAGTTTCAAACGTCAGGTTATCGAAGGTAAACGTACGTTCAGGATTCTTAGGCTTACTGCCCAGGAACTGGGCCAGTTGAGCGTTAAACGAGTTTTCAGTCAGGCTCAGTTTACGTCCGCCGGGCAGTTCTACCTGCGTTCGTACCTCTGGCCCGCTACCTGAAGAACCACTCGCACCTGACGCTGATGAATCGCGGATGCCAAGGGCGCCAGGTGCGGTTGAATCGGACACTTGACCATTAGACTCCTCAACGCTTTGCTTTGTGGCAGGCGATGTGTCTTCTGCCTCATCCGATTCAACACGAGCCGTTGAATCGGTACTGACGCCGTCGATACCATTCTGATTCTGGCTGCATTTCTGTACAATAAGGGCAATTACCAAAGCCGCCAACGCAAACATGGCCCAACGGAGCCAGCGCACATTTTCGTGCCGACGATCGCCTTCGGGACTTTTCGGAATGTTGGGGTTAACAATGGTACCACTAAAATTATCGGTGCCTTGTACTTCGGTTTGTGGTCCGGCAGGGGTCACCAGTTCGCTGAAGCCAAGCAAGCTACCGACACCTTCTAAACCAGTTGGAACAGCTTTCTGGAACTCGGTTGCCTGCCCAAGCAGCAGCGTTTTCAGGCTCTCAGCGGTCAGGCCATTTTCTTGTTCCTGCCGTCCTAGCACGCCCATGAGCACCGATCCGGCCAAACTAAGAATGGCTAACGCCGACTGCGGTTTGGTGCCACTGTAAGTGCCAATGAGTTCAGTAGTTCGGGTTAAATTGTTGCCAAAGATTTGGTCGAGAAAGTGTCGACCGGTAGCAACCGTGTGAGCGGTTTCCTGATGAGTATCTGTGACCTGAGACACGTCGAAAGGAGTATCCGCGTAATTTTCTTTCTCCAGAAAATTAATCAGTGAGGACGCTCCACCTGATGCCTGAACACGCCTGGTAAGTGCGCCCAGCAGCGTTGGTAACGAACCGTTAACCGCTTTGAGCGTGTTGGCAGACGATTCGTTCAACTCACCACTGAGCTGATCAATTACGGCGGGCGTGAACTGATCCTTCAGAAGAGATAATAAATGAACGGCCATTTTTCATACGTTGGTTGACAGAACATTAACCGGGTCATACGTATGAATGTTCGGAAAGGCTATTTTGCGCAAAGGGCTGGGGGCGCAGGACTAAGAGCAGAAACAACTTTCTCACCCTTAGCCCTGCGCCCCCAGCCCTTTGCTTTACAACTGAGGAATGCGAAGCACCTGATCAGGGTAAATCAGATCAGGATCTTTCAGCATTGGTTTATTGGCCTCGAAGATGATGCCAAATTTCATAGGATCGCCATACACCTCCTTAGAAATTTTCGACAACGTATCGCCTGATTTCACCGTGTAGAATTTACCTTCTGGAGTGGGTTGATCAACAGACAGCTGATTGTCTACCGATGATACGCCTTCTACGTTCCCAACAGCCAGCGCAATTTTCTCAGCATCTTCCTGCGATTTTACCGATCCCGTCAGGATCACAGTATCTCCTTTAGTTTTAACGGTTAAGCTGTTATATGCCAGCCCCAACTGTTTAACGTGGTCAAGCAGCGCCTGCGCCCGTACTGGCTCAACCTTCTCAGCCTGTGCAGGATCAGCTGGTGCAGCTACCTGATCTTTGTGGAAAATTTTTTCGCCTACTCCCTTGAAGAACGATAAAAGACCCATTGGTTTAGTATGGTTTATGATGAAACATTGAACAAACACCCGGCAAGTAAGCCGGGCTATTCGTTTTAAACAACCTACTGGTTTTGTGATTGTTTTAAGTTTTGGGGTCACTACTCCATAAGTTTTAATGACTATCCCCTCATGCAATAGGCAAAAAGCAGTTACTTTTACGTTCTTTTATTACTAGTTTATCTTTTTTTTCTACAATCAGTTTGCTTATCAAGCATGCAGTTTTATAAGAGGTTTAGATGGGGGCTCATGCTAACCGTGTTGGTTAGCCTATCAGCTTGCAAAGACAATGATATTGACCCAGGTTTAGTAAATGGCGAAACACCGAACAAAGGCAGTGCCGACTTCACGAAGTACGTAGCTGTGGGTAACTCTTTAACCGCTGGTTTTGCCGATGGCGGCTTGTACCGTGAAGGACAACTCAATTCGTACCCAAACATTCTGGCAGGGCAGTTTAAAACCGTTGGCGGTGGTGATTTTATACAGCCATTGTTCCTGGATACACAAGCTAATGGCTCGGGGTATCGAAAGCTTGTAAAAGTCCCATCACTTACTAATCCTGCGACCTTGCTTACCTCATTCGTAACGGTAGCACCTGGTGCAGCACGTGGTGGTATGACGACCAGTACACCATCAGCACCATTGCTGACTAAGTTTACGGGCGTCAATCAAAATTTGGGTGTTCCTGGTATTCAGGTAGCTAATGTCCTTTCACCAGGTTACGGCTCAACGGCAGGCAATGCTTACTATGAACGATTAGTAGCCGACCCAGTTATTACTTATTTTCAGTACGTTAGCAACAACCTGAATGGAGCAACTTTCTTTTCATGCTGGCTTGGCAACAACGACGTCTTAGCGTATGCTCTTTCTGGTGGAGCCGTTGCACCTACATCGACGGATTTGTTCACAACGAATTTTACAGCGATGATGAACAAATTAACCGAAGGTAATCGTAAGGGTGTTGTTATAGGGATTCCAAACATCACAACAGCCCCCTTATTCAGTACAATAACCGTTGCTTTAGTGCTGGCACAGATCAACGCAACTGTTAATCCACCAACCCCTATCACGGCACTGTTTATTCAGACCCCGAATGGTGTTAGAGCCACGCAATCTGGTGATTTGCTCTTGTTGTCAAACCTGACAGACTATGCAACTATTGGTAGCACTACAATTGGTACAAAGCAAGGTCCATATGGCTTAAGTCCAACTAATCCTTTACCAACACAGCTTGTACTTGATGCAGGAGAAGTAGCTACGCTTACTGCTAAAACTAAAGAGTTCAATGATATTATGAAAGCCCAGGCTGATGCCAAAGGAGCAGCTTATGTTGATCCCAACAGCGTATTAGGTCAAGTAGCTTCACCTGATGGATTAACTCAAAACGGTATCAAATACACAGCATCTTTTATTCAAGGGGGAGTGTTTAGTCTTGATGGTATACATCTAACTCCCGCTGGCTACGCGTTGATGGCCAATGAAATCATTAAAGGAATTAACGCTAAGTACGGATCAACCATCCCCCAGGTTAATTCTGCCAACTATCGTCGCGTCCTATTGCAACAATAATATCACTCATGAAACTTAGTCAACTTTCTATAGCCGCGCTGCTTCTGGTAAGTGCGTCGGCCGCAACTGCTCAAACCTCCGTTGGTACTACTCCCATTCGGAGTATTGAATTGGGCGTTAAAGGGGGAGGCACGTTTACTCATGGCTTTACCAACATTCCCGCTCAATCAATAGGCAGTGTTCAGGTTCCTGCCCTAGAAAACAAAAGCAACGGCATTGGTTACGGCTACAGCGGTGGCCTCTGGGCACGCAAAAACTTTGATAAATTCTTCATCCAGGCCGAAGTAACGTATAACCGATTTGTGCTGAAGCAAAAAACAGACGTAACGCTCGACGTAAACGCGAATCCAGCCCTAGCCAATGCCATACCTGTGAGTGTACAACCGGATTTACTAAACGCTAGCCTGAACATCGTTTCGGAGTCGGTGCTGGAGTCGGTTAACGTACCGATCCTATTCGGTAAGCGCTGGATGGATGGGAAACTCCGGGGGTATATTGGCCCGAACCTGATCTTCGTACAGAAGGCCGAAGCTAACCGGGTCAATAGCGGCCAGATCAATGCCAATGCAGCTATTAATTTCCCACAGACAGCCATTCCGGCCACAAACAGCTCAACGAATTTGCTGAACAGATACGAAGCGCAAAATCTGGAAGTAAAAGACTTCACGTATGCTGTAGAGCTGGGGGTCGGCTTCACACCAATCAACTTCCTCGATGTTGACGTACGCTACGCTGTACCAGTTGGTGGTGTTTACAAAGACGCTAACATTACCGGCTTTTTAGGCATCGCAACCGTTTCGCTTGGTTTTAAAGTGTTTTAGCACTCACATAGAATAAAAGGAAAAAGGCCGGCAGCTACGAGCTTACCGGCCTTTTTCCTTTTATTGCTCAGCCATAAGTGTGTATTTATCACCGGCTGCCCGTAATCGGTATCGCATCATTCGAACGCCACCGGTGGGTTCGGCATTCGCATCGCCGGGCCGATAAATAGGGTACTTACGACATAAAATGTCACGTTCCACCCAAAGGCTATCGTGGCCCATGTAGCCATCCGTGTTTTTAAGCTGCCAGTTTACCAACGTAACATCGGCTTTGCGCTCCGGCAAAAACTGCCATCCATACACACGTCCAAACGAACCACTGCCATCGCTGGTGCTGTAGACATACAGCTCCGGAAACCGGTTCTGGTCCAGATCAGCCACTTCAGCACTAACGACTGCTCCGTCGATACGTGTCCGAAAGTTGGTCAACAGCAAGGCTCCGCGATACGCTTTTACGTTGAGGTCCCGCACAGCCCCACTATCGGTGGCCGTAATGGTGAAGGTATAAATGTTGAACCGCAACTCTTTCGTGTAGCTGACAAACGTTGATGGTTGCCGGATTTCCGATGATTGTGGCCTTTCAGTCAAATTAGCTACCACATCTATATGCCGCAGATTATCATGATTCATGAAGCTGAACCACAATACACTTACAAATCCGCAACATATTTTTATATTCATCGACTCTGTGCGCTATTTAACGTTACAACAAATAACGCTCCAGAATCAAAAATAGTTGACCTAATTAAGGTTCGAGAAACGTTTCGCCGATTGATGTGAGGTCGAGTAACTTAGGCAGCACCTGCCGACCTTTGGCTGTCAGGCTGTATTCAACACGGGGGGGTATTTCACCGTATGACTTCTTTTCCACAACGCCAAGTGAAACCAACACTTTAAGCTCCTGAACCAGTACTTTTTCGCTTACATCAGGAATCATCCGACGCAGTTCGCCATACCGCTTGGGTTCAGTGCCTAATTGATAGATGATGTACAAACGCCATTTCCCGCAAATAATGTCTAATGTTTTTTGTAGCACTAACTGAGTAGTGTCAGTTGACTTCTGAGTACGAAGCTGATCATTCATAAATAAAAAACAACTAACTAAATGGTGGGTAACTTACTGATTAGAAGGTACTTGAGTAAGTATGAGCAAAGATATATGTTTGGGCTGTAATAATTCATACACTCATAATGTATGTACATCAATTTACGTACTTTTTTCGCATAATTACCTACGCACCAAGGATAAAATAATATTAATAAACTAGCCTGTTAGACTTCCCCAACTGAGATAAGTAACAGGCGTAGCCCGTATTTCGCTCGTAAATACATGGAATTGCAGATAAGTTTTTCTTGGTAGCCCAAATTTCATGTAATGAGAGCTACTTGTTGCGGCAATATACGTAATGAGTAGAGTTACCTACTACAAGATGTATGATAAACCTCTTAATTTTGATAACCTAAGCATACTTCTACTAATTGAAAACTTTACTCGTTGTGGCGGGACCGACAGCCGTCGGAAAAACGGCGTTATGCGTACAGTTAGCCAACCAATTAAAAACTGACGTTGTCTCGGCAGATTCCCGACAACTGTACCGCGAACTAAGTATTGGCACGGCCAAGCCCTCACTTGACGAAATGGGGGGCGTCCGCCATCATTTTATTAATTCGCATACCATTACCGACCCCGTTAACGCCGGGCGATACGAGCGCGAATGTCTGACCTTACTGCAGGAACTGTTTCAGGATAAAGATACAGTGATCTTATCGGGTGGTACCGGCCTGTACATCAACGCTGTTTGTTTTGGCCTTGACGATATGCCTACGGTTGACCCCGCTCTGCGCGAACAACTGTTTTCTCGCTTGCGGAAAGAAGGTTTAGAAGTATTACAGGCTGAACTACGTCGGTTAGACCCGACGTATGCCCAAACGGCCGATTTACAGAACCCCGTTCGGGTGACGCGGGCTCTTGAAGTATGTCTGGCCACGGGCCAACCCTATTCATCGTTTCGGCGGCAGCAACCGACCGAGCGCCCATTTCGATCGGTTCTGGTTGCGTTAGAGCGCCCCCGCGAAGAATTATATGCACGTATCGACACTCGCATGGATGCCATGCTCACAGCGGGAATAGTGGAAGAAGTACGTTCACTCATCCCCCATCGCCACCTACCCGCCCTTCAGACCGTTGGCTATCAGGAAGTGTTTCCCTACCTCGATGGTACGTACGATTATGAGGAGATGGTCCGCTTATTAAAACGAAACTCACGCCGTTACGCCAAACGTCAGCTTACGTGGTTCCGCAATCAGGGCAATTACGAGTGGTGTAAGCCTGAAATGGATGAAGTTCTTCGAAGAATGATGCATGATGAATGATTACCAAACCATTCATCATGCATCATTGCCTTACTGCGCCCGGTACGCCAGCATACCGCCCGTAACGTTGCGAACGTTATTGAAGCCGTTCTCTTCCAGAAATTGTTGCGCTCTGGCGCTACGTGCACCCGACCGGCAGTGTACAATAACTTCTTCATCCTGCAACCCATCGAGTTCATCAACCCGATATGGCAGCTCACCAAGTGGAATCAGGGTAGCGCCTATGTTGTCGGCCTCGTATTCATTAGGCTCACGAACGTCGAATAAATTGAGTTTTTCGCCTTTGTCGAGCCGTTCTTTTAGCTCCTGTACGGTAATGTCCATGTCGGTAATCTGTTCGGTCTAGTGTTGCACAATCAATTTCTGCACGGTGGTGCGCTGGCCAGCCGAAAGCCGGAGCAAATAGAATCCGTCGGGCAGATAACTCAGGTCTAACGTTTGCTGACCGCGACTTGGTTCGAGCGCATACAGCAATCGTCCTGTAAGGTTCACGACTTCCAGCCGGGTAAGCCTCGGCTCATCCCAGCGAATCAACCCGGTTGTTGGGTTCGGGTAGGCCTGCAACGGAGCCAGCGGTTCGGGTTCGGGCGTAGCCGTCACCACCGTGTCGGGTTTACCCCCCATAATTGGCCGCAGCATGAATGCCCCCTGAAAGTTCAACACCGTTGAGTTCGGCTGCTCCCAGATCGTTCCTCCGTTGTAAAAGATCTGCGATCCAAACAGACTATTCTTATCAAAGCCTAACCGCAACAGGGTTGTATCGCTACTGCTTATTTGCTGATAGCCCACATAAAAGGTGTCCTGCACAGTAACGCTTCGGGTGAACGGAAAATTAACAAAGCCATTGCGGGAAGCCGGATACTGCGTAGAAAATGACTGTCGATAGATAGCCGTTCCAGGCCGACCGTTTCGATTACTGTACACATTAATCACAAAGGGCTGGCCGCTCTGATTGGTAGTAAAAGGCACGATACAGGCACTAACACCAGCAATGGCGTCGGGTTTGTTGAGAATGAATCGCACGGCGATTTGCTCCTGTTGCCGAATCTGCTGAGCGTACTCCCAGGTACCATCGTCGTAAGCGTAGTAATTATCTAGCACTGCTACCGACGATATGGTATCATTTCGGCGCAGATCGACACCTGGAATTGATGGATTCACATTATCAGTTGTGACGACTTCAAATTTATAGCGCAGCACGGCTCGTGCGGCAGCTCCTAAATCAGTAACAGGTGCCAGTCTGACACTCTGCCGTTGCGAACTTAGTGACGGAATAAGTATTGAATTGGGCTGCGAAATATTCTGAATGACACGGTCTGATACCTCATCACGTATCGTGAAACCAGACGTGATGGAGTTGAACGTATTAAACAAGTTATTGATCTCGGTGGTCACCGAATCAGCCGTTTCGCCAGCCGGGTTGACCACATACTGCGCTAACGGCATAGCCGTATACCGTCGTAGCAGGGGACTCAGCGCCTGACGGACGGCTACGTCTTTTATGAAGATGTCGTTCAGGGTGCGTCTTCTATTCAAATAGACATAATCCAAATTCCAGGTATCAAACGGCCCTGACTCAAGCCCATAAGACCGAAATCGAAACGCAAATCCAGCATGAAAGAAATTAGGATTCAACACCGGGACGAACGCCTGAAAAAAATTATTAACAGTACCACTCCCAAACACTTGCCGACGAGCCTGTAACGTATCTGCCCGACTCAGGTATTGAATTCTGAGCGAGTCACCCGCGTTCTCGACCCGCCAGACGGTTCGCCAGTTGCCGGTACGATCCAGGAATTGAAGCGTCAGTGAATCACCGGGATCAGGCACTTCGCCAAGCCCTTTTATCTGCCAGTAAAAGCTTAGGTAAACAGAATCGGCCGGACTGAGTCCTTCCAGCGTAATAGGCAGCGAAGCCAATGTATCGGTGTACCCCTGTGCTAATTGGTTGTTCTGTATGTAAGGCCGTCCGTTTGCCCGTAGCCCATCAAACGATGCTACGTTAACCGTGGGCTGACTAACGGCCATTGTATTATTAATGTAGACGCCACTCCCGGGTTGCCATAAAGCGGGATCAGGTTGATTTTGACCAAGGCCTCCTGACCTAATCGAGAAGTCATCGAAAAACGGCAGAGTCAAGGGTGTCTGCGCCCAGGCAACTGAGCCAAACGCGCAGCAGGAGACCAGCAAAAAACCGCGCAGGAATTGCCTGGCAAAGGTTATAGATGGCTGAGTAAGTAAAGCAATTCCCATTTAGTATTGGTCCCGGAAGCGATTTTATTGATCCGGCTCGATTGGCCCCACAACCCACAAATCCATTGTTTCACCGACACGAATGCGTTCGCCAGAGCGCGCTTCGGGTCGCTGACGAACCACCGTCCCGACTTCCTTTTCAGGATCTTCAACGGAAATTTTCGTGCCAACTTTCAAGTTCGAACCACGAATGGCAGCTTCGGCTTCATCGAGAGGCAACCCTACAACGTTCGGAATCTCGAACATCGTATTTCCCAGGCCATCTCCAATTTCAAGATCTATTTTAGCTCCTTTGGGAATGGGAGTCCCGGCCGTAATTTCTTTGCCATTATAGAGCTGGCGAAGCACAGCATTCTTCGCAACATCGGGTACATACGTTCGCTCACCCACCTCCAGCCCCAGCGAAGCCAGGTTAAGTTCAGCACTTCGATCGGTCATACTCACCAACTGAGGCATGGATACCATGGGCGCCACACGCTTGGTGATGGTCAGGTAAATCTTACGTCCTTCTTTCACCTTCGAGTTGGCCCGTGGATATTGCTGGATAACAGTCAACGGTTGAGCTCCCGCCACGAATGTACAATCTTCCACCTCGTAGCGCAGATCACGATCATCCAGAATATTCTGCATTTCATCAAAGCTCAGCTTCGTTACGTCCGGCACGGTAATCGTTTGCCCGTGATTGGTGGTGAACGGCAGATAGACAAAAAAGAAAACCAGAAACAAAGCAGCCAGTAGGGCTATGATAATGCCAATATGAATCAGCAGGTCAAGAAAAGAGCGGGTGCTGACTTTAGCCATCCGGTGACGATTGTAATTAGTTAAGAGCGTGCCGTGTGGAGTTTATCATGTCGTTACGTTTATCCTCCATTCATTCACAAAAGTAGCGGAATCTAAACGATGCTTATTGATAGCCTGCCAGCATTTTTTTGATGTATTTGCCAACAATATCAAATTCCAGATTAACCACGTCGCCCACCTGTAAGTCCTTAAAACTAGTGTGCTCGTAGGTGTACGGAATAATGGTTACCCGGAAACGATCCGGCTGCGAGTTAAAAACGGTTAAACTGACACCATTGATACATATAGATCCTTTTTCGACGGTCACATTGCCGGCCGCATCGGGATCATATTGAAAATCAAAGAGCCAGCTACCATCCAGGTCTTGTACGTTTGTACAAATACCGGTCTGGTCAACATGCCCCTGTACAATATGACCGTCGAAGCGACCATTAGCGGGCATACAGCGTTCGAGGTTAACCCGATCACCGATTCTAATTTGGCCTAGATTGGTTTTTTTCAGGGTTTCATCGACGGCCGTTACGCTATAGCTACCGTCGGCAATGCTGGTCACAGTCAGGCAAACGCCATTATGGCTAACGCTTTGGTCAATCTTCAGTTCGGGAGCCAGCCACGACTCAATATGAAACGTTAAGTTGGTGCCTTCGCGCTCAATGTTCGCCACACGGCCCGTAGTTTCTACAATTCCGGTAAACATGAAATAAGTTAGTGAGTTAACAAGCCGGTCAGCTCGGGACGTATTCAATGCTGCAACCGACCGATTTACCGAGTGAACAACAGACTGCCTCTATTCATTCGCTAAATTGATTAATCATCGTAATCACATACATAACCTCGTCGTCCGTTATTGCTGGATTTAGAGGCAAGCTAAGTACTTCCCGGTGAAGTTGCTCGGAAATTGGTAGGGTTAAGTGCCCATATGAAAGATAGGCACGCTGACGATGGGGCGGAATAGGATAATGTACATCAGTACCTATGCCTTGTTGGCTGAGATACGTCCGGAGCTTATCGCGACGAGGATGACGAATCACAAACAGGTGCCAGGCATCGTGCTCAAGTTGATCAGATAGTGGTAATATAATTTCTTTGTTACGTATGCCCGCCAAGTAACGCTCGGCCAAGACCCGGCGCCGTTTATTAGCCTGATCAAGAAACGGCAACTTGGCCGAAAGAATCGCAGCCTGTAGTTCGTCTAGGCGGCTGTTATAACCGACGTGTTCGTTTACATACTTTTTCACCGAACCATAGTTGCGTAAGGCCCGTAGTTGATCAGCTAGTGCATCATTGTTGGTCGTGATAGCACCAGCATCGCCCAGCGCTCCCAGATTTTTAGTTGGATAGAAACTCCAGCCAGCAGCATCGGCCAGGTTACCAGCTCGCTTATCTTTATAAGTAGCTCCGTGCGCCTGAGCGGCATCTTCAAGCACCTTCAATCCGTAATGTTGCGCTATTGTATTAATCGGGGTCATATCGCAGCAACGCCCGTACAGATGAACAGGCAGTATAGCCTTTGTGTGAGGTGTGATGGCAGCCTCGATTCTAGCCGGATCAATCAGATACGTACCAGGATCTGGCTCAACCCAAACCGGCTTAAGTCCAGCCAGTGTGACACTGAGTGCTGACGCGATATATGCGTTTGAGGGCACAATGACTTCGCTACCAGCTGGAAAACCCCAGGCCTTCAGTACCAACGTTAACGCTTCAAGGCCATTAGCTACGCCAACGCAATGGCGCGTCTGGCAATAGGCAGCGAATTGTTGTTCAAACGCATCTAGCTCACGGCCCAGAATATACCAGCCGGATGCGATGACTTGTTCAATGGCTTCACTGATGACGGATTGATACGGCTCGTTACTACGCTTCAGGTCCAGGAATGGAATCATACTACGGCAGCCATTACCGAAACCAGACTCGTGAACGTACGGTCTTTCGTTTTGTCTGCAATTCTAACGCTAGGGTATGGCTCGTAGATGTAATCGTCTTTATCGTAATGCTCATTGGAGACAACCAGCAAGATGGCATCATCCGTAAATTGATCCATAGTGTGCCAGTCTTTGGGCTCTAGCACAAGGCATTGCTGAGGGTTCGACAAATGATATGTTGTTTCAGATAGTCCATTGTGAACATAGACCCGGCAACTACCGCTGACACAAATAAGGGCGTTCCAGGCGCGATGATGACGGTGGCCTGCCCGAACACTATGACCCGCTTCGTAGATATAAAATATGCGTTGTATAACTCCAAGAATAATCTTTTCGAACACAGTCAAACTTCCACTATCAGATGTAAATGTTTTAAGTTCGTAAAGTTGGGCCATTACTTGATATTAATTTGAGAGTTAGTTAGCCTTACAGTGGTTGAGGACCTAAATTTATCAAAAAACAGCAAACTGTATAAATACTCATATAAGATATGCCCAACGATAAACCATCAAGGCTCTTAACCCTATGGCTAAAAAGGCCTTGTGCTTACAGCTAGAACACGTTTACTTAACCAATTTTACTCAAAATGCCAAAGAATAAATTTCTCCTTGTTGGTCTTTTCCTAGCCGTACTGGCCGTTCTTTATTTTTCTTTTTTCGACGGTGGTAACATCGCATCATCAGCTGCCGATGATGCGATTAATCCCAAAACATACCGCCAGCAGGTCGGTGATGAACGAAAAAAAAAGAATGAATTTTTTCGCACCAGCGCCGAGTCGCCAATTACGGACAAAGCGAACTTTAAAGGCTTAATCTACTTCGCTCCGGACCCGGCCTACCGCGTGGTTGCCCGCTTAGAACCGTTTGCAGACAAGACACAGAAGCTTGTTGTTCGAATGAGCGATGGCAGTGAAGAAGTGTACGATAAGTATGCTCACGCTGTGTTTAGTTTGAACGGCGAAGCTTGCCGGCTGTTAGTGGTAAAACTCCAGGACACCTACTCTGTACTGTTCCGCGATGCAACATCGAATAAGGAAACCTACGGCGGAGGGCGTTATCTTGAACTAGATCCGGCCAAATTGACCGACAATCACGCCGTTGTTGATTTCAATGCTGCTTACAACCCGTATTGTGCTTATAATCCAACATACGCCTGTCCGATTCCTCCGGCAGAGAACACCCTGCCCATAGCCATCAGGGCGGGGGAGCGCTACGTACCGCATGATTAGGAGCTGTTGGTAAGCACCTGACAGCAAGCCGATAATTACTTTTATGCGGCCTATCCACTGCCTACTGCCTGACGCCTACTATCTTTGCGGTATTTATTGATTTGCCGCTGTATGGAAATTTCCTATAAATGGTTACAAGAGTATATTGAATTACCAGAATCACCCGAAGAAGTTGGCAAACGCCTAACTGGAACGGGACTAGAAGTTGAAGGCATTGAAAAGATAGAAACAATACCGGGCGGATTGGAAGGCGTTGTGATTGGGGAAGTGCTGACCTGCACTAAGCACCCCGACGCTGATAAGTTAAGCTTAACCACGGTTGACGTTGGCGCCGAGCACCCCTTACCCATTGTTTGTGGAGCCCCTAATGTAGCAGCCGGGCAAAAAGTGGTAGTGGCCTTGGTTGGTGCTACCCTGCACCCAACGTCGGGCGAACCTTTTCAAATTAAGAAAGCTAAAATTCGTGGATCGGCCTCTGAAGGCATGATCTGCGCCGAAGATGAAATTGGCCTGGGAACTTCGCACGCAGGCATCATGGTGCTCAACACTGACTTGCCGAACGGAACGCCTGCTGCCCGTTATTTTAATCTGGAAGCTGATTATCAGATCGCTATTGGCTTAACCCCAAATCGCATTGATGCCGCTTCCCACTTTGGCACAGCCCGCGACCTGAAAGCCGCTTTGAACCGGCCTTTACGGATGCCATCGGTCGACTCGTTTTTTGTGCAGGATACGAGCCTCACCCTAGATGTGCAAGTGGAAAATGTAGTGGCTTGTCCTCGCTATACCGGCTTAACCATTAGTGGTTTAACCGTTGGCGAATCGCCGGATTGGCTTAAGCAGCGACTGCTCAGCATTGGCTTGAATCCGATCAATAACGTCGTTGATATAACCAACTTTGTTTGTCACGACCTTGGCCAGCCGCTTCATGCGTTCGACGCGGACAAAATTGCGGGAGGTAAGGTGATCGTAAAAACCCTGCCAGAAGGTACATCCTTTGTCACCCTTGATGGCGTTGAGCGTAAACTGACCGCTACCGATCTTATGATCTGCGATGCCGAAAAACCAATGTGCATCGCTGGGGTGTTTGGTGGTCAAAATTCGGGGGTTACGGGGCAAACAACGAGTATCTTCCTGGAATCGGCTTACTTCTCACCGACGTCGGTCCGCAAAACGGCGCAGCACCACGGGTTAAAAACGGATGCTTCCTTCCGGTTCGAGCGTGGCACGGACCCTAA
The DNA here is from genome assembly GCF_042684525.1 of Spirosoma soli. Classification (NCBI taxonomy): domain Bacteria; kingdom Pseudomonadati; phylum Bacteroidota; class Cytophagia; order Cytophagales; family Cytophagaceae; genus Spirosoma; species Spirosoma soli. The sequence goes on from NZ_JBHULN010000002.1 coordinate 27,553, forward strand.
CATGCCTGTCTTCGCCTTGAAGCGAGCGGCATTGCTCATCCAGCAGGTAGCCGGCGGACACATAAGCTCCGAAATCACGGATCTTTATCCTGACCCAATCGAGCCGTTTCGGGTGCCGGTCCGGTACCGCAACATTGATCGGCTGATCGGTATACAGATTGACCACGCTGAAATCCACCGCATTTTAGAAGCCCTCGATATTCAGACGGAAGATCGAACGGAAGACGGTTTTATGGCCGTCGTGCCAGCTTACCGTGTAGATGTAACACGTGAAGCCGATGTGGTGGAAGAGATTCTTCGTATCTACGGCCTGGACAACGTTCCTCTGTCGGTCAACCTATCGGCAGATTCGCTCTCAGAATTTCCTAAAACCGACCCGAACCAGTGGCAAAGCCGGGTTGGGCAGCTCATGGCGGCTAACGGATTTTACGAGATCCTGGCGTTGTCGCTCACTCGTCCGACGTATCATGAAGCCATCCGCTCAACGCTACCGGGTCCCGATGTAGTCTTGCTGAATCCACTCAGCGAAGAGCTGTCGGTGATGCGGCAGACGTTGTTATTCTCGGCGCTCGAAACGCTGGTGTACAACATCAATCGCCGTCAGAAAGACCTGAAGCTTTTCGAGTTTGGCAAAGCCTATCACAAAGCGGAACAAGCTGACGGAAGGCACAAATATGTTGAGCAGATGCGGCTGAGCCTGGCTATGGTTGGAAACCAGCAAGCCGAGAGCTGGCTTCAGAAAGGTCAGCCTGTGGCGTATCACGATTTAGCCACGGCAGTACAGCGGGTGCTTAGTTTATTTCGGGTTAAACAGGTTGACACACAGCCCGCTGACCCTGCTTTGTTCCAGTACGGCTTAACGTATCTGGTCAATAAAAAGCCGTTGGTAAGCCTAGGATTAGTAAGCCCAAAACTCACTAAATTAGTGGATCTGAAACAACCTGCTTTCTACGCTGATTTTGATTGGAGCGCTCTGTTAAAATTGGCAACGTCTAAGGCCCGCTACGAAGAAGTACCCCGTTTCCCGGAGGTTCGGCGCGACCTTTCTCTGGTAATTGACAAAGCAGTTACTTTTGAACAGATAAACCGGGTGGCTCACCAAACGGAGCGCAAACTGCTTCGTTCGGTAAATACATTCGACGTATATGAAGGCGACAACTTAGGAGCGGGTAAAAAAGCATATTCTGTAAGCTTTACTTTGCAAGACCCTACGCAAACGCTGACTGACGTAGCCATCGAAAAAACGATGCAACGGCTGATGGCATCCTTCGAGCGCGAACTGGGCGCCGTCATTCGGAAATAAATACCCCAGTAACGAGGCTTAACATCTCAAACGGCCTCGTTACCGGTTTTAACATACCGTTTTGTTATTGCGTACTTCACCCACATTAACTTGTAAAACAGTTGGTTAGCGAGCTTCAAATTGTAGCGCTGGTTGAACAGGTCGAACATAAAATCGGGCTGCTTAAAGACGCATACAATGATGCAAAAAGACGCATTGAGCAGCTGGAGCTGGAAAACTCTTCTTTACGAGAGAGCGTTAAGGAACAACAATCCCTCGTCAAACAGTTACAGAAAAAACAAGGTAATTCGGAAAAAGACGTTCCAAAGTCGAAAGATTTTAGTAAGATTGTAAAAGACAATCTGTCCGAGACAGATACGAATGCTGAATTAAAACAACAACTCGACGAGTATATCCGGGATTTGGAACGGTGTATCGCTCATTTGAGTAGTTTGTCATAAACCCAAATTGGCTCTGGGGCTTTGGCCCGGCTGAGCCGACCGCAGCGATGGAAGAACTGCCAATTCGCGTAAAAATCGCCGACCGGCACTACAGGCTCTATGTAGAACCGGAGTCAGAAGCAGTGGTGCGCGAAGCCGCGAAGCTGATTCAGGAAGAAATGAAGCGATACCGGGAGATGGGCACCAACGATACGCAGGAAGCCTTAGCAATGATTGCCTTCGACTGCTTAGTCACCAAGCTCAGAGGAGAACGACAAGTGCAGCGATTACAACAAATGGTGTTTGACAAAATCACTCAATTAGATCAGGTCGTTACGCCGACCATTACCACATAAACAAACATTGGTGGACGATCCGCCCCAGAATACCCCGAGTTAGTGTTCAAAGCGTCGTATCGCGGCAGGTTGATGGTTTATTTGTTCAACCCTAACGATATAGTCCGATGGACATCCCAGTTTGGTTAACGATTCTTGCGGCCCTGGTAGGGGGCGGCATTGGCATATTGATTGGCCGCCAGATGATGGCGGGGGTTCATGCAAAACGTGAACAGGAAGCAGAAGAACAGGCCGCCATTATTTTAAAAAATGCGGAATTACAGGCCGAGACTATCAAGAAAGATAGAATGCTGGAGGCCAAAGAGAAGTATCTGAAACTAAAAGCTGAATTCGAAGAAACGACCAATCAGAAACGAAATCTACTTCAACAAAACGAGAATAAGCTTAAGCAGCGAGAACAGCAATTAAACCAGCAGGCCGAGCAACAGCGCACCCGGGAGGGTGAACTCAATCAGCAGCGTAACGAAATTGCCCAGCAAAAAAATAGCCTCTCGCAGCAGATTGACGCCCTCAACAAACGGCGGGAAGACGTTGACCGCCGGCAGCAGGAAGCCGACCGTATGCTGGCCGATCAGGTAGCCCAATTAGAGAAAATTGCTGGTCTGTCCGCCGATCAGGCACGCGAGCAGCTGATCGACACCTTGAAAGCTGAAGCGGAAACCCGAGCGTCGTCCTACATTAAAAACATCGTTGAAGAAGCTAAGCTGACAGCGACGAAGGAAGCCAAAAAAGTGGTCATCGAGACCATTCAGCGAACCGCTACCGAACACGCTATCGAAAACTGCGTGTCGGTCTTTAACATTGAATCCGACGACGTTAAAGGAAAAGTTATTGGTCGCGAGGGACGTAACATCCGCGCCCTGGAAGCCGCTACTGGCGTTGAGATCATCGTCGACGATACGCCTGAGGCTATCATCATTTCTGGCTTTGATCCGGTTCGGCGCGAGATTGCCCGCCTGTCGCTGCATCGGCTTGTGCAGGATGGCCGTATTCACCCCGCCCGAATTGAAGAGATTGTTGCCAAAACCCGCAAGAATATTGAGGACGAAATCGTCGAGATTGGCGAACGTACTGTTATCGACCTCGGCATTCATGGTCTGCATCCAGAGCTGATCAAGATGGTGGGTCGTATGCGTTTCCGGTCAAGCTATGGTCAGAACCTACTACAACACTCCCGTGAAGTAGCCAAACTCTGTGCTACTATGGCCGCCGAATTAGGCTTGAACGCCAAGCTGGCCAAACGGGCGGGTTTGCTTCATGATATTGGCAAGGTATGGCCTGAAGAAGCCGAGCTACCCCACGCCATTCTGGGTATGGAGCTGGCTAAGAAGTACAAAGAAAACCCCGAAGTTATTAACGCCATCGGCGCTCACCACGACGAAATTGAGATGACAAGCATGATTTCTCCAATCGTGCAGGTGTGTGACGCCGTGTCGGGCTCACGCCCTGGGGCACGCCGGGAGATGATGGAATCCTACATTCGTCGTCTGAAAGAGCTGGAAGAGTTAGCGGGTAATTTCCCCGGCGTGACCAAGTGCTACGCCATTCAGGCGGGTCGCGAGCTGCGTATCATGGTCGATGCTGACCACGTTTCAGACGAACGAGCAGGTATTCTGTCTTACGAAATTTCGCAGAAGATTGAAAAAGAAATGCAGTATCCCGGTCAGATTAAAGTGACCGTCATACGGGAGATGCGGGCCGTAGCTTACGCGAAGTAGATTGATTGGAACACGGATGGTAGGGATTAAATGGGTTTAACACGGATAAGTAAAATCTGCGTTAAATCTGTTTAACCCGTACCATTCGTGTTCTAATCGTTTTAACAAATCGTCCTGCCACTCGTTTAGCCAACATGGATTTTTTAACCACCGTACTGTTACTCCTCGTAGGCGGGGGAGGAGTTGCCTTGGCCAATGCACTGCGTAAACGATCGGGAATCACCGATATTCAGCGCGACTCGGTATTGTTGCTGGAGCGTATCGAAAAGGTGTTTAAGGTGGTCATGGCGGAAGGCTACTTTTCGGAGATTTATAATTATCAGGATCAGAAAAAAATCCTTTACCTCCTGAATGATCCGAAGAAGGCAATGGTCATTGCCAAATCGAAAGTGCTGGTCGGGTTCGACTTCGCCAAAGTACGATTTCAGGCACCCGCCAACGGAGAAAAGAAGCTAGTCATTGAGTCTTTTCCCGACCCTGAGGTCTTGTCCATTGATACAGATTATAAGTTCTACGACATTCAGGCGGGTTTCCTAAATCACTTCAGCGGAGCCGATTACACCCAGATTCTGAATGAAGCTAAAAAGGCCATGAATGAGCGGGCCATGCAGAGCGACTTACCCAAAATCGCCAACAATCAGATTCAGTACATGATGTACCAGCTGGCGAGCTCAATGGGCTGGCAGTTGCAGTTACCGGAAGCCGATCAACGGAGGCTGGATGCATTGAAAGCACAAGCTGAGGGTACATCAACCGAACAGAAACAACTACTGACCGGGCAATAACTTTTGAAGGGTTCGTACGTTTGAATTTTGTCATGGATTAGATTCTAAAAATCTCTAATCAACCTCCGAGCCCAATGCGCCTTATCTATCTCTTTTTTTTGCTGCTTCCGCTATTCTGCCTAGGCCAATCTGAAGATGGTGGACAGTCTTGTCGAGCCGGTAAAGTTCGCTACTTTGGCAGGCTGGCAGCCAACCCGAAGGCCCGTGTCTCTTATCCCGGCGATGCCACCATCGACGTAACCTATTACGGGCTCGACTTACGTCTGACTCACACGCCGGCCTATCTCCGTGGAGCGGCTACTATTACGCTTAAAAGTACAGCGCCCAATGTAACCAGTTTTTTTCTGGATCTTAACTCAACCACGGCCACTACCGGCGAAGGCCTTCGAGTCGACTCGGTCAAGACAGGCACTCAAAACCTGGCGTTTCGGCACCAACAAAATCAGTTAACCATCACCCTCCTCCAACCCATATCCAGCGGCCAGGCGCTGACGCTTACTGTCTATTATCAGGGCGTTCCCAATAGCCGCGATCTGGGTAGTTTTCGATTCAGTCGCCACGAAACCACCACAGACCCATCTATCTGGAGTTTAAGTGAGCCGTATGGCGCCCCCGACTGGTTTCCCTGTAAAGACAATCCGGCGGATAAAGCCGACTCGTCGTCAGTACGTATCACGGCCCCCACGCGGTTTGTATCGGTCTCGAATGGGGTGCTCATCAGCACAACCGACAACGCCGACAGCACCCGTACGTATCACTGGCGCAACAGCTATCCTATCGCCCAATACCTGATTTCGGTGGCTCTGTCAAACTACACGCGGTACGACACTCCTTTTATGTACGGTAATCAAACAATGCCCGTAACGCATTACATATACCCTGAAACATTACCGCGTGCCCAGGCAAACCTTGACCTTACGCCCAGAATGTTGCAGTTGTTTACCGAGCGATTTGGGCCGTATCCCTTCTTGCGCGAAAAGTACGGTCACGCTCAGTTCGGACAAGGAAACGGTGGCATGGAGCACCAAACTATCAGCTCGATGGAAGCTTCGGCCTTAACGCCGAGTGTAATTGCCCACGAGCTGGCACACCAGTGGTTTGGCGATAAAATTACCTGTCGTGACTGGCAGAACATATGGCTCAATGAGGGTTTTGCCTCCTATGGCGAAGCCGTGTACGCCGAGTCGGTTAGCTCCCTCACGGGCTACAAGACAACCATGAACGCATTTATGACAAGGGCACTCAATGCGCGAGGAAGTATTTACGTGCAAGATATCAGTAACTTCGCTAACATTTTTAATAGCAACCGTAGCTACGCTAAAGGCGCAACGGTCTTACACATGCTGCGGGGCGTGGTGGGAGATAGTCTGTTCTTTCGTACGCTACGTATTTATACAGCTACACCCGCCCTGGCCTATGGAACAGCGGTTACTGAAGATTTTCAGGCCGTTGCTCAGAAAGTATCGGGGCAAAACCTGGACTACTTTTTTAAGCAATGGATTTACGGCGAAGGTTATCCTACCTACCGTGTTACCATGACCGGCGGAAACAACTCTGCAACAGTGCGGCTTGAGCAACGCAATACCATAGCCAGCAATCCAGGCTCGTTTACGATGCCCGTGCAGATTAGGGTGCAGTCGGCAGCGGGCGATACGACCGTTACAGTGTTCAATGACCGCGCCGACCAGACCTTCAACCTACCTGCCCGCGGTGTTGTTTCGGGCGTAGTGATCGATCCCAACAACTGGATTCTAAAGACAGTCGAAGCTTCAAGTATTGTAACAGCCGTGGCCGAGCCGCTATCAACCAAACTACGTGTGTACCCTAATCCCACAGCCGAAAGCCTGGCAATCGACTTTTCTACGCTATCCACTGGGCCTGTAACCATATCATTGGTTAACCTACTCGGTCAACGGGTGCGTTTAATTAGTGAAGCTAAACTCACCTCTGGCGATCATACCCGAATGCTTAACGTACGGGGTCTGGCAGGTGGTCGCTATACATTGACGCTCGAAACAGAAAATGGAACCCAAAGTCGGGTAGTTTTGGTGCGTTAACCGCTTTTCTAACTATGCAAAAAATTGTCGCTGTCCTTCTGTTCACGGTTAGTATTGCTTTTTCAACCACGGCACGTGGGCAAGATAACCTTGGCCTGATTCGTCATAATCACCTGGCTCTTCATGTAAAAGATATTCCAACCAGCGTAGCTTTCTATCGTGACGTAATGGGTTTAAAGCAACTCCCGGTTCCTGACAATCTGAAAGCCACCCGGGCCTGGTTCGATATGGGCGATGGCCAGCAGCTTCACCTGCTCGACGGGCGTACCGAGCAGATTGTACACGATCGTAACGGTAGTCATTTTGCATTATTTGTAGCGGATATAAACAAATCGGAGCAATACCTGAAAGCTAAAAAAGTAGCGTACCACCGGCAGGTGCGCTTTGATGGTGTTGTCCAGATCTACTTCCCTGATCCTGACGGTTATTTATTCGAGTTAAACGAAGGCAAAAAGTCAACGGCGGGCTATTAAACCGCCTGCATATTCTTGTAATCGTACCCTCGATTGGCTTCCTGTTCCCTACGGCTACATTCTTATGCCCATAAGCTGCTATCATCCAACGGCTCCATTGGCTGTAGGTCCGGGCACCTTACCTATTTTCTCCCCTATCTTCCCTGGTAACGCGTTCCCAAGAACGCAAGTTGTTCACCATTAAACTGCTTCTACCATTTTACTATACATTTTTCCTGACACCGATCGTCTGACCTGCCGATCACTCAAAACCTTCGATTTGTTGATTATACGGTAAAAATAATCCGCTATTTTTAATGGATGTTTTATACGAAAAGGTACGATCGTTTAGTTGTGCTTTTACGTACCTACTTCCATACTTCGACCGTAACCTGTATGAGTAAAGTAATAGTAGACTCTGTTTCAGAGCCTTTAAGCGCAGGCTTGCCCCAACTTGATGCCATTACCAATGAAGAACAGGTTATACTTTGGCAGCAGACATTACATCATTCCGTTAGTGGATTAGTTGGCTTGGTAGCTGTCCGAAACGACGCTGGCCAGATCGTCGATTTTCGTTATCTGTTCATAAACCAGATTGCTCTGCGAGATACACTGGGGGCGCATGCAACCGATCAAGAATCTATTCCAGGGCGCTTACTAACCGAGTTCTATCCTTCAATTCGGGAAACCCCCATTTGGCAGTCTTATATCAACGTACTTGAAACAGGAGAGCCTCACCGCCTTGAGCAGCACTATAAACTAGATAACCGCGACATCTCAATTATCCAGTCGGCATCGTCATTTGGGCCAGATAAGTTACTGCTATCATATGCTGAAACCAGTGATCTGCACTTAGTCGCCCGGCGGGTAACCAGGCAAAGTGCCTTGCTCAATGGAGTGCTTAACTCGTCTCCCAACGCCATCGTCGTATTTGACGCCACGCGTAACAGCCAGAATGAACTGATTGACTTTCACATTTCATTGGTCAATCGTATGTTCGAAACGATTACGAACCACGACGCCAGTTACTTTGCCGGCACTTCATTGACGACGATTTATCCAATTCGCCCCAAACAGTTTGAATGCCTGCGCCAGTTAATTGAAACGGGAACGCCTTTTCACTTTGATGAGTATGTGCCGGCCATAAACCGCTGGCTCGATATTACGCTTACTCGCCTGAACGATGGTTTTGTGGCAACTATTCAGGATGTAACGACCCAACGCCAAGTACAGCAGCAACTCGAAGCTACAGTGCAGGAGTTACACCGTTCTAATCAAAACTTAGAGCAGTTTGCCTACGTAGCCAGTCATGACTTGCAGGAGCCGCTACGCAAGATTGTTTCGTTTGGCGATGTGTTAACCGATCAATTTGCTGATGGCATGAGTGAGTCAGCGGCCGACCTGATCCGCCGGATGCAGCGGTCGGCTGGTCGTATGCGTTCTTTAGTCCAGGACTTATTAACCTACGCTCGACTGGCAGGCGACACCGAAACGTTTGGTCTGGTCGATTTAAACCATTTGCTTTTATCGATCATTGACGACCTCGAAATCACTATTCAGGATCGGCGTGCTACGGTTCAGTTAGAATCACTCCCGGCAGTTTGGGGAGACGCGTCTTTACTGCGGCAGCTATTTCAGAACTTAATGAGTAACGCGCTTAAGTTTCAACAACCGAACCGTTCGGACAGTACAGAGACGCCCCATGTACTGATTCGGGGGCGTGTGGCTGCTCACGCCGAATTGCCAGCAGCTGTACTACCCACCGACGCATCTCAGGCGGGTCGTCGCTACGCTCTTATTAAGATTATCGACAACGGTATTGGCTTTGATGAACGATACCTGGACCGGATTTTTACCATTTTTCAGCGATTACACGGCCGAATGGAATATTCAGGCACAGGCATGGGGCTGGCCATATGTAAAAAAGTGGTCGACATTCATAAAGGCCACATAACGGCTATCAGCCAGGAAGGTGCAGGAGCCACATTTATCATATATTTACCAATGCAATAATCTTTATGGGCCACTCCGTAAGTAATGCCCTACTCATTCTAACATTTTAATAGTGGTTCGGTTCTTTCATAGAACTCCCAACGGTCCGGTTCAGACACCAGCAGACCGTCTTTGGCTAATCCTCTACTAACGTCTATGAAAGTAACGGACTCAACACCCGATCCAATTGCTGTATCGCAAAGTACCAGTCGGCCAGTTATCACGGCTAATGTTAGCGTGCCATTATTATCCGGGGAAGTCCGTGATCTAATTTGTTTCTCGCACCTACGCTGGAATTTTGTTTATCAACGGCCCCAACACTTACTCGAACGGGCCACTAAAAATTACAGAGTCTGGTTCATTGAAGAGCCTATTTGTGATGGTGGTGAACCACGAATGAACATCTGTCGGCAGACTGATCGTTTAACAGTTTTAGTCCCTCATCTTCCTAAAGGCATCAGTCCTGAAGAAACTATACGTTTGCAGCGGCAACTCGTCGATGAATTCATTCAAGGCGAACGCATAAAAGAGTTTGTCTCCTGGTATTATACCCCAATGGCCTTACTCTTCACAGACCATTTGCGCCCACGCCTGACCGTGTACGACTGCATGGACGAGTTGTCGGCTTTTTGGGGTGCTCCTCCACAACTGCTAGAATTAGAAAAGCAGCTAATGAAACAGGCGGCTGTTATGTTTACGGGGGGATATAGCCTGTTCGAGGCTAAACAGAAGCGCCACCCCCATGTATTTGCCTTTCCGAGCAGTATCGATTTTAGCCATTTTTCAGCGGCCCGTCGCCCGCAGCCAGATCCAGTTGACCAACGTTCGTTACCCAATCCACGAATCGGCTTCAGCGGTGTCATTGACGAACGGTTTGATTATAAACTACTTGGAGAACTAGCAGAACGTCGCCCCAACTGGCATTTTGTCCTGCTGGGACCTACCGTGAAAATCAACCCAGCTTTGCTGCCAAAAAGGCCAAATGTGCATTATCTGGGCATGAAAGCGTATAAAGAGCTGCCAACTTATTTCAGTAACTGGGACGTTGCCATGCTGCCCTTTGCGCTGAATGAGTCAACTCGGTTTATCAGCCCAACAAAAACGCCCGAATATCTAGCGGCCGGCCTACCCGTAGTGTCGACGCCTATTCATGACGTTGTACGGACGTATGGCACGGAAAATTTTGTGCAGATTGCCGATACTACCAGTGCATTTGAAGCAGCCATTGAGCTAGCCCTTAACGCCAAGCATCCTGGAAACTGGTCAGCTATCGATGCATTCCTGGCTGAAAACTCGTGGGATCATACCTGGAGTGAGATGAACCGGCTAATGACCGCTTCAATGAGCATAGCTGTAGAGCAATAGATATATAGTAAATAATACAACGGGAGAGCAAGTTAGCTTGCTCTCCCGTTGTATTATTCCCCTTTTGGGACAACCATTACCACGTCTTCTTTCTCAACAATTACTTGCCCTTCAGCCAGCCCTTTGGGCTTACGAACGAACTTCTTGGGCGTTACTGTAACTGGACACAAGCTGTCCGTCCGCCGTTTAGAATACCAGGCCGCCAACTCAGCTGCCCGTTCGATAACCGTCTTCGGAAATGTTTTGCCAGCCTGATATTTAACGAGCACGTGAGATCCGGCAACGTCGCGAGCGTGAAGCCACAAATCATCTTTGTAAGCGTATTTCTGCGTCAACAGGTCGTTATTTTTTGCGTTTCGCCCAATGAGTATGCGGAAGTTTTCGACCATCACCTGCTTGAATAACTCGGTCACGTCAGTCGTTATCAAGCTCCCTTGTTGATCATTAAACAGCGCGTTTTGCTTCACGTACCGGCGTAACTCTTTCAACGTCTGAATACCTTCCAACTCCACCTTTTGCTGATCAATGCGGGCGATTTCGGCCTCACGAGCCGCTATTTGACCGTTTAAATGTTCCTCCTCAATCTTCTCGTTTTTAGCTTTTCGATAAAAATTCTCAGCATTCTTCTGCGGACTTAAATCGGGCTTAAGCTTAAGGATAACCGGCTGGTCGCGGTAAAAATCGTATAGAGTTACCCGTTCGGGAGACTTTGCACCGGGGCTCTCGGGTATATCGTGCAAATTAGCCATCAAGATATGCCCCATCTCTTCGTGGCTCACACCTTCTTCGCGCGCAATTAACCGTTGCAAGGTGGCATCTATAAGCGCCTGCGCTCGCTTTCGGCGCTTATCAAGCAGCCGTAACAGATCAGATTTCTCGCGCTCGAACGTAGTAAGGCCGTTGAACGCGGTATAGAAACGGTTAGCGGCTTCAATAGGGTCGGTGAATTCACGCTGGTTGTCACCAATAGGTAGTAAACTGAGAGTGGGTTTATGGTCCAGGCGAGTCAGATAATACGTCGGGGTCTCTAAGCGGCCTAACACATCCTGAACCAACGCCCATTTTTTCTCGCCGGTCCATGAACCACTCTGTTCCTGCTCCTTGTGATGGAGCCACTCATTCACTACTTTCCCGAACGTTGGAAAAAGCGGCCGGTAGTCAAAACCAGCCCGTTCGAAAGCAGCATACGACTGGTCAATCGGCCGGTCGAACGCGTCGAGCTTCAATTGTTCATCAGTTGTCAGCTTTTGATTGAAGAGCTCAACAACGTCATTCTGATAAAAGCCCAGCAGGTTAGGCCGATTACCAAAGAACTTGAATACCAAGGCAAAGTTTCCTTCCAGCAGAACGGCCAGACATCGTTCGTTTAGAAATGAGCGAACGCCGATCACCCTTCGTTCTTCTCCTACGGCGCCAATTACGGATGCGAATAAATCGACACTGTTCGTACGGGCCCGTTGCACCGCATCAGGAAAGAACAGCCCTGAGAAGTCAGGTCGTAGGGTCGCCTTGATGTAAAAAGGTTTGTAATAGTTGGCTTTGCCCTTGGCCTGAGCGAACGCCAGTACGACCTCGTCACGGTCTTGGCTAAAGCACTCCATAAACTTAAGTCCCAACGTATGCTCGGCCAGCATGTGAGTTTCAAGAGCGGGCGCAAGCTGCCGGAGGAAGTAATAGTTGGTGTGCATGTCAGCACAAAATTACGAACATAGAACACACGGTATGCTTTCAGTAACGACTACTCATATTATTAATGGATTTTAATGCCAATAAAATTCAAACGCCGTGATATCAATTAGACTTAATACATTTTTTAATTACATACACCATTGATTACCAATAATTTGCTGACAAAGCCAATATAACTTTTTTAATAAAATATTCCCATAAACCTATTAAATATCAATTAAATTATATATACTCTTGTATAAGTTACAATTTAAAGTTATAATCTTGCTTCGTTACCTTAATTTAAACCTAACCAAGATTATATGAAAGCATTCTTTTACAGGCTTTTACATAGTGCTCTGCTGTGTATGGCTTTGTTGTTAGGAGCGCAGGATACGTTTGCGCAAGACCGTAGAATTACGGGTAAAGTTACCGGAGCCGATGGGCCCGTTCCTGGCGCTAACGTTGTTTTAAAAGGCACTCAAACAGGTACAGCAACGGATGCCGAAGGTAACTTCACAATTAACGTGCGCGGCACCGATCCGGCCTTAGTTGTTTCGGCAATTGGGTTCAAAACCAAGGAAGTTGCTTTGGGAAATCAAACCCAGGTCAACATAACATTAGAAGACGACGCCACCGCCTTACAGGAGGTCGTTGTTACGGGATATTCAACTGATAGTCGCCGGGAAACCACTGGAGCTGTAGCGACTGTGCAGCCTCAACAACTCAAAGCCGTTCCATCCAGTAACGTAGAACAGCAGTTGCAGGGACGGGTATCAGGAGTAACCGTCATTACGAACGGGCAGCCCGGTACAACCAGCCAAATTCGGGTACGGGGTTTCGGCTCATTCGGCGGTAATCAGCCCTTGTATGTTGTCGATGGTGTTCCCACGCAAACGATCACGTTCGTTAACCCAGATGACATTGAGTCGACAACAATTCTAAAAGATGCTTCTGCAGCTTCCATTTATGGAGCGCGGGCGGCCGCCGGCGTTGTTGTTATCACAACGCGCAAAGGCCAGCGGAAAGCTCAAAAGTTAAGCGTTACTTACGATGGTTTATATGGGGTTACCGACCCAGGAAAAGGCATCAAGGTCCTGACTCCACAGGAACAGGCTGACTGGACCTGGCAGGCACGCAAGAATGATTTATACCAGGCGGGTACTCCTGTTGGTCCTGACAGCTTTACGGGAATTGCCAGCGGGCAGTATGGTACCGGCCAAACCCCGGTTCTCCCTGACTACTTGTTGGTAGGGAAACAGACAGGTCTGCCCGCTTCCGCTGTGAACTTGGCCAACGAGCAAAAAAACTACAACATTAACCCTAGCAATGGCGCTATCTACCTGGTTATACCCGCCAACAAACAGGGCACTGACTGGTATGGAGCAATTACACGGGTGGCTCCAATCTCCCGCCACACCATAGGTATTTCGGGCGGTACCGATTTCAGCCGGTATTACGTCGGTATCAGCGCACAGAATCAGGCGGGTATCCTCAAGAACAACCGGTATGACCGATATACCTTTCGCGCTAATACCGAATTTGATATAACAAAAAAACTGAGACTGGGAGAAAATCTGCAGTTTGCTTATATCTCGAACCCAGGGTTGCAGGGTAGCAACGGTAATATACTAGGCACCGATCGTAACAACCAATCGACCGTAGCCAGTGATGAGAACGACATAAACGGCGCTTATCGGATGCCCCCTATCATTCCGGTCTATAACTCGTTTGGTGGCTACGCAGGTACGGCGGCACCTGGTTTTAACAACCCACGTAATGTAGTTGCCAACCGTGATGCAGCCGCTAACAACATAAGCAACACGGTCATTGGATTTGGTAATGCGTACTTGGAATATGATGTTCTTCCGGCCTTAACCCTTCGTAGTAGTATTGGCGGAACCTATGCTGGCGGCTACTACAATTACTATAACCGAGCACAATATGAGAACTCCGAGAACAATACGAACTACCAATACGGAGAAGGAGCAAGCCAGGCCTTAGCCTGGACGTTTACAAACACAGCAACGTTCCGCCAGAAGTTTGGCATTCATGACATCAACGCCTTGGTTGGTATCGAGGCATTGAACACAGGAGCGGGCAGAAACATAGACGGATCAGGCTTAAACCCGTTCGTTACTGACCCCAACTATGTGAACATCGGCTCAACGACTCCCGGCGCTACTCGCCAGGTAAGCAGTGGTTATGGACCGGGCGTTACGTTCTATTCTCAATTCGCTCAAGTTCGCTATACCTTCAATGACAAGTACATTATCACGGGAGTTGTTCGCCGTGATGGTTCGTCCCGGTTCGGGGCATCGGATCGTTTTGGGGTATTTCCGGCTATTTCGGGAGCCTGGCGCATATCGTCGGAGAATTTCATGAAAAGCTTGCCGTGGATCAGTGATCTTAAGATTCGGGGCGGATACGGTACCATGGGGAACTCGAACAACGTAGACCCCAATAACCAGTACACCCTATACGCATCTAATCCGGGTAATGGCTACGACATTAACAGCACTAATAATACCATTGCGCCCGGTTTCTATCGCAGCCAGCTTGGTAACCCTAATGCAAAATGGGAGACTAGTCTGATGTCTAACATTGGATTCGATGGGGCATTCTTTAATAACAAGCTCGAAGTAATTCTTGATTTGTGGCGTAGAGACACGAAAGATTTGCTGTTCCAGTTAAGCCTGCCAGGCGTAGTTGGTGTACTGGCCAGTGCGCCTTACGTTAACGTGGCCGACATGCGTAACCAGGGCCTTGATCTGCAGATCATAACCCGTGGTAAATTGACCGGTGATCTGAACTACGAGATAAATGCCACGGGTAGCTTCCTGAAAAACGAAATTACAGCCCTGGCTCCAGGTACCCCTTATTTTATCGGTGGGGGCACTCGCCTGGGCACACCCGTGGTTCGTAACGAAGCAGGGCACTCAATCTCCTCGTTTTACGGATATAAAGTGATTGGTCTGTTTAATAGCAAAGAGGAAGTAGCCGCGGCTCCCACACAGGATGGTGCAGCTCCGGGCCGGTTCCGCTATGCCGATATAAATGGTGACGGTAAAATTGACGACCAGGACCGGACCTATCTGGGCAGCCCGGTACCAAAGTTCACGGGTGGTTTAACATTGACCTTACGCTATAAAGGCTTCGACCTGAACACGTTTCTTTATACGTCGTTGGGCAACAAAATCTTTAACAATACCCGGTGGTTTACCGATTTCTATCCATCCTTCACGGGAGCAGCGGTTGGGGCGCGCGTAAAAGATTCATGGTTACCGACCCATACAAACACCGACGTACCCATCTTCGAAAGCGCATCTAACTTTAGCACCAACACCCAGGCCAACTCATATTATGTAGAAAATGGCTCGTACCTACGGATGCAATATCTGTCGCTGGGTTACACACTGCCTGCCGGTTTGCTTGATAGACTGGGCTTGAAGCGTGTCCGGTTTGCCGTATCAGCAACCAACTTGTTCACAGTCACTAAATACACCGGCTTAGATCCCGGCGTGGGGGGCTCGGCTGATACGAACTTTGGTATCGACGTGGGTAACTACCCTGTTACCCGAGGCTATAACGCTCAGTTGAGTTTAGGCTTCTAAACTTGATTCACACCGGTGTATCCTTGACTGGAGATATCGCTACTACTGACAATTTCTACAACCTAAATCATTACGGGTAATTAGATATGAAACGATTAGTTACAAAGGGCACCGTTGCTACAGCATTGCTTATGCTGGGGACGTTTGCTTGTAAAGAAGGTTTTTTGGATAAACAGCCTACGGGCGTGCTTCGAAGTGATAACTCTAGTCTATACTCTAAAAGTGGCATTCAAGGGTTACTCATCAGTACATACGCTCAACTTAACGCGCGGGGCTTTTCGCAGTCTGCCAGCTCCTACAACTGGGTACGGGGTAGTATTTCGGGAGGTGAAGCGAACAAAGGCTCAAACTCGGGTGACTTCAACGCGCTTACACCGTTTGAAACATACCAATTGCTGCCCTCAAGTGGAGAAGTAAACGCTAAATGGCAAGCCATGTATGAGGGCGTTAGCCGGGCGAATGCGGTGTTACGTGCTTTGAAAACGCCTGGTCCCGATGTACAGGATGCAGACAAAGCTTCAATTGGCGCTGAAGCGCGTTTTCTGCGTGCACACTACTATTTTGAGTTGAAGCGCTCATTCAACATGGTGCCGTTTGTGGACGAAACCGTTGATTACGGAACAGGCATCGATAAAGTCAAGAATGACGTCGACATCTGGCCAAAAATTGAGGCTGATTTTCAATACGCTCAAGATAACTTACCAGCAACACAAACAGCCGCTGGCCGTGCTAATAAATGGGCGGCAGTTGCCTATCTGGCTAAGACGTATATGTATCAGCAAAAATTTGCCCAGGCGAAAGCGCTCTTTGATCAAATTATTGCCAATGGCACTACTGCTAGTGGAACTAAGTATGCACTGGTGGCTAAATACGCGGATATTTTCAATGCCGCTACTGATACAAATTCAGAGACTGTCTTCGCTTCGCAAGCTGCCGCTAACACAGGTAGCGCCAATAATGCGAACCCAGACCTAGTACTAAACTTTCCTTATAATACGGGATCAAACGGCCCCGCTGGTTGCTGCGGCTTTTTCCCGCCAAGTTTTGAGTTAGCGAACTCGTTCCGTACAAACGCCAATGGCTTGCCCCTTCTGGATGGCTCTTACAATACAGGGTCGAACCAACTCAAAAATGATCAGGGCATTGCGTCGAAAGATCCATTTACGCCCGATACGGGTCCAGTTGACCCGCGCCTGGACTGGTCTGTGGGTCGCCGGGGTATTCCTTACCTGGACTGGCAGGATCACCCCGGTCAGGACTGGATTCGTGACCAGAGCTTTGCTGGTCCGTACTCCCCCAAGAAGTTTGTGTTCTATAAATCGCAGGATAAAACGTTAACGGATGGTAGCTCCTGGACGGACGGTTATTCAGCGATCAACTATAATATTATTCGCTACGCAGATGTGTTGCTAATGGCCGCAGAAGCCGAAATTGAAGTAGGAAGTCTGGAGACAGCCCGTAATTACATCAATCAGGTCCGTACTCGTGCTGCTAACCCAGCCGGTTTCGTAACTCGCGCGAATGGTACCCCCGCTGCTAATTACGCCATCAACACCTACACAACTCCCTTCGCGGGCAAAGATGATGCGCGTACGGCCGTTCGGTTCGAGCGTAAACTGGAGTTATCGGGCGAAGGGCACCGCTTTTATGACCTGGTTCGCTGGGGCGTTGCGGCACCTGTCCTTAATGCCTTTATAGCCTATGAAGGCCCTAAATTATCAACTGCCTACAGCGGGGCTAAGTTCACCGCAGGGCGTGATGAATACATGCCAATTCCGCAAACCCAGATTGATTATCAACCTGGTATCCTGGCTCAGAATAAAGGCTACTAGGAGTCAATAGTATGATCTAGTAGCTTATAGCAACATGAGTTATCCTGAAGTTTGAGGGATTGGCTCGAAAGCGAAAACCATCCAAGTGTAGTTGCGTCAACTACACTTGGATGGTTTTTTATGTCCCAAGATTTGATAGAAATTGCTATCTCGACCGACAGTGTCAAGCAGCAGGCCTGTCATCCTCATCTATACCAGCTCAACTTTGGCCCCACAAAGCCCAACAGGTTAGGCCGATTACACAAAACTTGACTACCAAGGTAAAATTCCCTTCCAGCATTATGGCCACGCACCGCTCGTTCAAAAATGAGCGCATGCCAACTACTTCCCGCTCTTCGCCCGCTGCTCCAATTACGAATGAAAACAAATCTAGCCTGTTTGTATAAGCGCGCTGCACCGTATCAGGAAAGAATAGCCCTGAGAAGTAGGGCCTAAGGCTAGCCTTGACGCAAAACGGTTTGTAGTAGTTAGCCCCGCTTTTTGCCGGAGCGAATACCCGAACTTCTCCATCTTGGCCGAAGCAGTCTATAAGCTTAAGTTTCATATGGGCTCAGCCAGCAAATCGGATTTAAGAGCGAACGCAAGCTGGCGAGGACGATAGTAGGTATGCATGTCAGCGTAGAATTACAAACAAACAGTGCAACATATAAACTAAGTATTATTAACTATATTATTTTACAATAACATTAATAAAATAAGTACTTATACTTATTTTATTAATGTTAGAATTTAACTAGTTGATTACCAACTAGTTAAAAAAAGTTTTAGTATAATTTTTTTTATATAAAACAGCATTATGTCATAAATATACAATCTAATTTATAAAATTTCTTGATTGAGTTATAATTTAATATTCATAATATTGTTTTGTTATCCTAATCTTAAACCAACCAAAACTATATGAAAGCACTCTTTTACAAGCTTTTACATGGTATCTTACTATGCACTGCCTTACTGCTCTGGGGGCATAACGCATCTGCACAAGACCGTAGAATTACGGGTAAAATAACAGGCGTTGATGGTGCCGTTCCAGGTGCGAATGTCGTTTTAAAAGGTACCCAAACAGGTACATCCACCGATGCGGAGGGAAACTTTGCAATTAACGTAAGAGGCAACAACCCTGTACTAGTTGTATCAGCTATTGGGTTCAAAACTCAGGAGATTAACGTAGGCAATAAGACGCAAATCAACGCTACGCTTGAAGATGATGCCACGGCCTTACAGGAAGTTGTTGTAACAGGTTACACTACTGACACCAAGCGTGAAACCACAGGTGCTGTATCGACAGTAAAAGCGAGGGCATTGCAGGTTGTACCCTCTGGCAACGTTGAGCAACAATTGCAGGGCCGTGTAGCTGGTCTGACGGTGATCTCGAACGGACAGCCTGGTACAACCAGCCAGGTTCGTGTTCGTGGTTTTGGCGCCTTCGGTGGTAATGGCCCGCTAAACGTTGTTGACGGCGTCCCAGTAGCCTCAACGGATTTCTTAGCACCTGATGACATCGAGACAACAACCGTATTGAAAGATGCGGCTTCGGCTTCAATCTACGGGGCCCGTGCTGCCAACGGTGTAATTGTGTACACAACCAAGAAAGGTTCACGCACGGCTCGCAAACTGTCAATCAGTTACGATGGCCAGGTTGGTATCACTGATCCGGGTACCGGTCAGGAAATGCTGAACCCAACCGAATTTGCTCAATGGACCTGGAACGCCTTTCGCAACACAGGCCTTCAGGCGGGTAAAGATCCGGTTTATAACCACCCACAATTTGGCACTGGATCAAGTCCGGTTATTCCGGATTATCTGATTGCAACCCGACCTGGCGCTGATGGTAAGCCGACCACCAGCTATGGTGTCGTTGGAAATATTGACCTGGATTACGCGCGTAGAAATTACAATAATAACCCAGCAGCGGGTTCGGTTTTTCAGACCGTGCGGGCCAACAAAGAAGGCACTGACTGGTATAAAGCCATCACTCGCACGGCCATGCTCCAGCGTCATGCACTTGGTTTTTCGGGGGGCACCGCCAGCAGCCGATATTATATCGGTTTGAGTGGACAAACCCAGCAAGGTATTTTGCTTGCTAACGATTTCAAGCGGTATACCTTCCGGGCAAACACCGAATTTGACATATCAAAGCGCATTCGTATTGGCGAAAACCTCCAGTTTACGTATCGTTCGGTGCGTGGGCAGGGCGGTGCCAGTGGTGGACAAGGCGTTGCTGCTGACGAAAACGACATTCTTCAGGCGTTCCGGATGCCGTCTATCATCCCGGTTTATGATGAGTTTGGAGGCTATGCCGGTACGGCCGCTAAAGGCTTCAACAACCCTCGAAACCCAGTGGCCAGCCGACAGGGGCAGGATAATAACAAAGCCTTTAACGCTAACGGCTTTGGTAACCTGTATGCCGAGTACGACCCTATTGACAATCTGACTCTGCGTAGTAGCTTAGGTGGTCAGTTCGATAGCTTCTACGGCGTGGGTTATGGTCGTTTGCAGTACGAAAACTCTGAGAATAACTCAGCTACGAGCTATAACGAAAATAGTGCTTATTCTTTCTCGTGGGTGTTGACCAACACAGCTAACTACAAACGCCGGTTCGGCATACATAATGTTGACGTATTAGTTGGCCAGGAGTCGCTGAACACCGGTGTTTCTCGCAACATGAATGGTAACGGGCAAAACCCCTTCTCGTTCGATCCGAATTACATTACGCTCAACACAGTATCAGCTACTGGCCGAACGGTCGGCAGTGGATACGGCTTAGGCGTTAACTTCTACTCGTTGTTTGGCCGGGTTAATTACTCGTACAATGACAAGTACATATTTACTGGCTTGATTCGTCGGGATGGGTCCAGCCGGTTTGGTGCCAACAACCGGTATGGCGTTTTCCCAGCGGCTTCGGCGGCCTGGCGTATTTCGTCAGAAAACTTCATGAAGAATCTGCCCTGGGTTACCGACCTGAAGATTCGTGGTGGCTACGGTATCATGGGGAACTCGAACAACGTAGACCCGAACAACCAGTTTAGCCTGTATGCTGCTAACCTTGGCAACTCAGCCTACGACATCAACGGATCGAACTCCAGCACAGTGGATGGCTACTATCGGTCACGTATTGGTAACCCTGATGCGAAGTGGGAAACATCCGAAACAATCAACGTTGGCTTAGATGGAACCTTCTTTAACGGGAAGCTGGATGTCATCTTAGATGTCTGGCAGAAAAACACGCGCGACCTGTTGTTTGCCGTTCCCATTCCTGACGTAATTGGTACGTATGCTTCTGCTCCGTCGGTAAACGTAGGCAAGATGCTGAACCAGGGTATAGATTTACAGATTATTACCCGTGGCAAGATTGGGAGCGATGTAGGCTACGAAGCTAACGTAACAGGAAGCTTCCTGAAGAACGAGATCACCTACCTGGCCCCTGGTCTGACGTATTTAACAACCGTCAACCCTGGATTCCGGGGTATTAATCCAATCCGGAACCAGCTGAATTATTCAATTTCTGCTTTCTACGGCTACAAAGTACTAGGTTTGTGGCAGTCGCAGGAGGAAGTGAACGCGGCCAATTCAACAGCCCTTGCTGCCGCTAAAGCTGCCTCAACGAACCCAGCTTCAGTAACGGCCGCTACGTTCCAGGACGGAGCCGCGCAGGGCCGTTTCCGGTATGCTGATATCAATGGCGATGGCAAAATCACGGCTGATGACCGGACCTACCTGGGTAGCCCGGTACCTAAGTTTACGGGTGGCTTCACGCTTAAGTTCACGTATAAAGGCTTCGACATCGAGACGTATGCATACACCTCAATTGGCAACAAGATTTTTAACGTGTCGAAATGGTTTACCGACTTCTACCCATCGTTTGCCGGTGCAGCCATTAGTGCACGGGTGAAAGAATCCTGGACTCCTCAGAATACGGGTGCTACCGTACCCATTTTTGAGTCGGCGTCTAACTTCAGCACCAACACGCAATCGAACTCTTACTACGTTGAAGATGGCTCTTATTTCCGTCTACAGAACCTGTCCATTGGTTATAACCTGCCGACAGCTCTCCTGAGCCGTTTGAAAATGCAACGTGTGCGCGTATTTGTATCGACGAACAACCTGTTTACCATCACTAAATACCAGGGCTTAGACCCTAGCGTAGGTGGTAACGCCGATACCAACTTTGGTATCGATGTAGGTAACTATCCAATCACACGGCAATTCACCGGGGGCCTCAGCATCGGATTCTAATCAAATTAAGTGATCACCGAGGTCGGATGTTCTCCAGCCGACCTCGGCAAATCCCTAAATCATATTATGAACTACAGCAATAAATTCTCAATTATTGGGGTAACGGTTGCATTGTCGGTTGCAGCAGTTGCCTGTAAAGATAAATTTTTGGAAGTACCGGTAACGGGTCAGTTGAGTAACACTCTGCTAAGCACTAAAGCAGGTATTGAAGGCTCTCTTATCTCTGTTTACTCGATGCTGAGTGGTCGTGGCGAACGCCTGGCATCAGCCTCAAACTGGGTATGGGGTGGCATTCGCGGAGGTGATGCCAATAAAGGTACTGACCCAGGTGACTTCTCAAGTATTAACCCATTGCAGCGGTTTGAAACCATCTCGACCTCCGATCAGCTTGGTCAGACATGGCAGCGAAAGTACGAAGGAATTAGCCGGGCTAATGCTACTTTACGACTGCTGGCAACAGCCGGACCCGACGTTACAGCTGATGACAAAAAACGCATAACAGCGGAAGCTCGTTTCTTACGGGGTTTCTACTACTTTGAGTTAAAGCGGCTTTTCAATAACACACCCTTTATTGATGAAACAGTCGACTACGGCACAGGTATCGAAAAGGTGTCAAACACGGTTGATTTATACCCAAAGATCGAAGCTGAGCTTAAGTTCGCCTACGAGAACCTGCCTGAAACACAGGCAGCGGCTGGCCGGGTAAATAAATGGGCAGCTGCAGCTATGCTGGCGAAAGTATATCTCTACCAGAAGAAATACGCGGATGCCAAAACCTTATTCGACCTCGTTATTGCCAGCGGAAAAACATCGAATGGCAAGAAGTACGGATTGGTACCAAAGTTTGCTGATCTGTACAGAGCTTCGAATGATAATAATGAGGAATCCATTTTTGCCATTCAGGCCGCGGCTAACACCGGTAGCACCAACAACGCAAACCCGGAGTTTGACCTGAATTACCCCTACAATACGGGACCGAACGGCCCAGGAAACTGCTGCGGATTTAACCAGCCCAGCTTTGAATATGTAAACTCGTTCCGGACAACAGCCAATGGTTTACCATTACTGGATGGCTCATACAACACGGGGGATAATCAGGTTAAAAATGACATGGGTGTTCTCTCAAAAGATGCCTTCACCCCTGATGCTGGCAATCTAGACCCCCGCCTTGACCATACGGTAGGCCGTCGCGGCATTCCTTACCTTGATTGGCAGGATCACCCAGGTGCTGACTGGATTCGTAACCAGCCCAACGGAGGCCCTTACTCGCCGAAGAAGTTCACGTACTATAAATCGGATCGCGGATCGCTACAGGATAACAGCTCATGGACACCCGGCTACACAGCGCTGAACGTTCCTATCATCCGTTTTGCCGACGTTTTATTGATGGCTGCCGAAGTCGAAATTGAGATTGGCTCGCTAGATAAAGCCCTTGAGTATACGAATATGGTACGTAACCGGGCGGCTAATCCATCAGGTTACGTTGTTCGGGCTGATGGCAAACCAGCAGCTAATTATGTAATCTCACCCTACCCTGCATCTGTATTTGCCACGAAGGAGTCCGCTCGCACAGCCGTCCGGTTTGAGCGTCGCCTGGAACTGGGCGACGAGGGGCATCGTTTCTTTGATCTGGTTCGCTGGGGCATTGCTGAGCCAACCCTTAATGCTTACTTTGCTTACGAAGGCACTAAATTACCGACAACCCTGGGCGGAGCGCGATTTAGGGCCAATAAGGATGAGTATCTGCCAATTCCACAGACACAGATAGATTTACAAGGCAAGGAAGTACTAAAGCAAAATCCTGGCTATTAATTCCTCAACTCAAGCAATGCCTCTCCTGAATTCTTGGGAGAGGCATTTTATTTATACCAGATTGTAGTTCAGTGACTATCCATGCCTTAAATAGCCTGATTACTAGCGCAACCTCCGAAAACAATCTACACTATTGGTCGACTAGGTACAATTTCCATGAACAATAGTTTTTTCGTGCGGTTATTAGCCTACACAGTAACTAGACAACAACGTTATGGCTAACAATAAAACCACAAACCAGCCTGGCTCTAAAGATGAGCAGCCACATTCGGAACGGACTCGGAAGCATGACTTCCACGATACAAGCTTTACTCGTCCCAACGGTGAACGGACCATGCAGCCTTCTAATAAAAGCAAACAGGGGCCCGAAGAAGATCACGTACTGACTGAGAAGAGCAAAGCCGAACTCGCCGAAGAACGTGGTGGTCATGGCCACTCAGGGCACAGCAGCAGCCGGAATGGCAGCCGAAAGCATTAGTAAAGGTCAATTTAGTATCAGTAGTTTTTGCGTGTTTGTAATTTTCATCTGTATAGCGATGATCTTGCAAACACGCATTTTTTATGGCCATTGATCTCAAACAGTTTCGTGCCGAACTCCGACAGGAGCATAAAGATATTCTTGCCTATTGGGAGCGTTACGCCCCTGATCCTACCAATGGTGGCTTCTATGGCCGTGTCGATTATCAAAACCGGCCCGATCCGAACGCCGACAAAGGCATTGTCTTAAATAGCCGTATTCTGTGGACCTTTTCAGCCGCCTTACGGCACACACAACACGACGACTACCGAGCCACGGCAGATAAGTCTTTTCAATACATCAAACAGTATTTCATTGACCCTCAATATGGGGGCGTATACTGGTCAGTTGATGCGAAAGGACAACCCAAACAAACCGTCAAACAGTTATACGGACAAGCCTTTACGCTGTATGGTCTCAGCGAGTACGCCCACGCCACCCATAATGCCGAAGCGCTCAAGATGGCTAAAGACCTGTTTCAACTAATGGTGAAGCATGCTTATGACTCTAAAAAAGGAGGATATCATGAAGCATTAGCGCGCGACTGGTCAGAGGCTGACAATTATATCCTGAGCAAACGCGAGAATCAGGAAACCAAGACGATGAATACACACCTCCACATTTTGGAGGCCTTCTCAAACCTGTATCGTGTATGGCCCGACAAGTCGGTCGATCAACAGATCCGTGGCATGCTGGATATGTTTCAGAAGCACATTGTCGATCCGAAAACGTACCGCATGAACCTGTTCATGAACGACGATTGGGAAGTACGTAAAACGGCCATCTCGTACGGTCACGACATTGAAGCCTCCTGGCTCCTGCCCGAAGCCGCCGACGTACTTGGTGACAAAGCGTTGCAAAAAACAATACATGACCTTGGCGTTAAAATGGCCCGGGCAGCTTCGGACGGCCTGGCGCCGGATGGCGGCATGAATTACGAACTGGACCCGGATGGGCACCTTAACCAGGAACGCTCCTGGTGGGTAATGGCCGAGGCAATGGTTGGCTTCATGAATGCGTATCAGTTAACCCACGAGAAGCAGTTTCTCGATAAGTCGATGCAGAGTTGGGAGTTTATCAAAAAATACCTGCTCGACACGAAAAACGGCGAGTGGTTCATGGGCGTCGACGCCGAACACAAGGTAATGGGCAGAGATAAAATCAGCATGTGGAAGTGTTCTTATCACAACAGCCGGGCGTGCCTGGAAATGCTGGATAGACTAGAACACATACGTTGAAGGTAGCCCCCAAATTACCTATTACCTCATAGCCAACTATATAGTTATGTTCGAACCCACTGCCCTTGCCAAACGTTATTCATATAGATAGGGCGCCCTTAATCCAATGCCCTTTACTATCTGATTAATGCTTTACCCCAATACGCTAGAGAATAAACTAGGTTTTGATACCATTCGCGAACGACTCAAAGACGCTTGTGTCAGCCCATTGGGACAAGATTATGTTGAGAAGATTCGCTTTACTGATAATGTTCAACTGATTGATAAGCTATTACGCCAAACGGCCGAGTTTAAGCAAATCGTTCAGTACGAGCCCGATTTCCCGAGCAGTAATTACATTGACGTTCGCCCGCACCTCAACCGCGCCCGGGTCGAAGGCCTGGCGCTAACCGAAGCCGAATTCTTCGACCTGAAACTGGCATTACGTACCATTCAGGATTGTCTGCGTTTTTTGAGCAAACGCGATGACGAAACCGCTTTCCCTTTTTTGAAAGAGCTGGCGGATCCAATCGGTGTAGATAAGAAACTGACCGACGCCATCGAACGTGTGATTGATGATCGGGGGCTTGTCCGCGATTCGGCCTCGCCCGAGTTAGCCAGCATTCGTCGACGTATCATCAGCGAGCAGGCTAACCTTCGCAAACGGCTCGACAGCATTTTGCGGCAGGCCCGCCAAAATGGCTGGATTCCCGACGATCTGTCGCTGACGGTTCGCGGAGGACGACTGGTCATTCCAATTGCGGCCGAACATAAACGGAAAATCAAGGGCTTCGTGCACGACGAATCGCAGACGGGGCAAACGGTGTTTCTGGAACCGGCCGAAGTGTTCGACGCCAACAACGAGATTCGCGAGCTGGAGTACGAAGAACGGCGTGAAATATACCGCATCCTGCTTGCGCTGACTGACCAGATCCGCCCCCATCTGGATGACCTGAAAAAATCGGTTAACTTCCTGGCTCAAATTGACTTCATTCGGGCGAAAGCCAAGCTGGCTATTCAGCTAGACGCTATTATGCCTAAACTGCACGAACGGCCGCTACTTAACTGGATTAACGCCCGGCACCCATTGCTGCATCTGTCCTTCCAAAAGCAAGGAAAAACAGTGGTACCGCTTGGCGTACGCCTTGATGAAAAAGCACGTATCCTGATCATCTCCGGACCGAACGCGGGTGGTAAGTCCGTGGCGCTAAAAACCATCGGGCTCGTGCAATACATGCTTCAATGTGGTTTACTTGTGCCTATGGCTGACTACTCTGAGATGGGTGTATTCCAGAATTTGTTCATTGACATTGGTGACGAACAATCGTTGGAAAATGACCTCAGTACGTATTCATCACACCTGACGGCGATGAAGCAGTTTCTGATCGGAGCCAACAAGCGGACCTTGTTTCTGATTGATGAATTCGGAACGGGTACAGAGCCCGGTTTAGGTGGTGCCATTGCTGAATCGATTCTGGAGGATTTGAATAAATCAGGAGCATATGGCGTCATCAATACGCACTACACCAACCTGAAAGTATTTGCCGACAAAACACCGGGCCTGATCAACGGAGCTATGCGTTTTGACGGTGAGAATCTCGAACCACTTTATCAATTGGAGATCGGACGTCCGGGTAGTTCGTTTGCCTTTGAAATTGCGCAGAAGATTGGCTTACCGAAAGGCGTCATCGACCGGGCGAAAGAGAAGCTAGGTAGCCAGCAGGTGAATTTCGAGAAGCTGTTAAAAGAGTTGGACATTGAGAAGCGTGTTTTCTCGGAAAAGAACCTGGAGATTAGCATTAACCAACGAAAACTTGCTCAGCAACTCGCCGAATATACCGCGTTGAAAACGCGTCTCGACAACGACCAGAAGAAGATTGTCAACGACGCTAAGCAGAAGGCTAAAACACTGGTTCAGGAAGCGAATCAGCGCATTGAGAATACAATCCGTGAGATTAAGGAGAATAAAGCCGAACGCGAAGCCACCAAGCAGGTCAGAAGAGAACTGGAGCAATTCGAGCAAAAACAGTTGAAGCCTGAAACGCTGGTAGCCGAACAGCCTAAACAAATTGAAGAAGAATTTGTAGCAGATAACGGAGCCATTACCGCTGGCAGCTATGTCCGTATTGCGGGACAGAACGCCATTGGTGAAGTATTGGCCATACGGGGCAAAGACGCTGAAATTCGCATTGGCGACCTGAAATCGAACGTGAAGCTGAGCCGACTTGAGAAAGTTAGCAAGAAGACGTTTAAGGACGCGACCGAAACCAGAGACGATCGTCCGCGTAGTCGGGGCGTCGACATGAACGAGAAGATGCAGAATTTCAGCTTTAATCTCGACATTCGGGGTAAACGGGGCGAAGAAGCCCTCGGCGAAGTTGATCGCTTCTTCGATGATGCATTGATGCTGGGCTACCCCGAGTTACGTATTGTGCACGGGAAAGGCGACGGCATCTTGCGGACACTCGTACGAAATCACCTGCGTGGCTACAAACAGGTCGCTCGTATGGAAGACGAACACGCCGACCGCGGTGGCGCTGGGGTTACGATTGTAAAAATGAAATAAAAAGCTAAACACGGAGAAACAGAGAATGCACAGAGACCACAAAGAAACTCTGTTTGCTCTGTGCATTCTCTGTTTCTCCGTGTTTCTATACACTATGAAAGCAGTAATTTTTGATATGGACGGCGTGATTGTGGACACCAATCCACATCACCGCATTGCCTGGCGCCAGTATTATCAGAAGTATGGCAAGACGCTGAGCGACGCCGATTTTGTGCAACACGTTTCCGGTAAGCACAACACTGATATTGTCGCTCACCTCTTTGCAGGTAAGACCTTAACACCCGAGGAAGTACTGCGCCTGGGACACGAAAAAGAAGCGCTGTTTCGGGAACTGTACCGTCCGGATATTACACCCGTTCCGGGTATTGTTGATTTTCTTAAGGCGTTGAAAGCGGCTAATGTTCTAACCGCAGTAGCGACATCTGCTCCGGTCGAGAACCTTAACTTTGTCATCGAAGCGTTACATCTGCAACCTTACTTCGACGCCTTATTGAATGAGAGTATGGTTAGTCACCCTAAGCCAGATCCTGAAATTTATCAGAAAGCCATGGCATTGCTGGGCGTTGCTCCGGGAGAGAGCGTCATTTTTGAAGACTCAATGACGGGGATTCAGGCGGCCAAAGCGTCAGGAGCTTACGTTATCGGTGTTGCTACGACTCAGACGCCTGACGAATTACGTCCTTTTGTTGACGATGTTATTCAAAACTTTAGCGAAATGACACTCAACCGAATCCAGCGACTGATTAACGTTTTTTAACGCGATTAAAATTTATCAGCCCTGAAGATCACCTAATTTTGTGAATTACCTTGTTGCGTTATGCCCTACAAAAGACTCTTGATATTGTGCTTAGTTAGCCTATTAAGTTGGTCAGGCAGCGTATGGGCGCAAGGTCAGGGTAAGTATGTAATCGGGACGGTTATCGACCAAACAACAAAACAGGGTGTCGATAAGGCAACCGTCATTAACCAGCGCACCCGCCAACGTGCCAAAACGAATTCAGCCGGACGTTTTTTTTTAACTATTCAACCTGGTGATTCGCTCATTCTGACCAGCCAGCTTTATAACCGCACGGGTATTAAGTATGATGGCGCAGAGAATCCTACCATCGTTGCCCGGGCTTTACCTCCGCTGCCCTACCGCATCGTCGATCTGGCCGAAGTAACGGTAACGGCTAAGCGCTACGAAGAGGTCAAGCGAGAAATCCAGGATGTTTTAGCTGAACCAACGGCCTCCAAAAAAGTAACGGGTGAGCAAGCGTTCGACCGGGTTGCCGATGGAGCCGGTATTACATTGCTCTATGAACTATTTGGTAAACGCCCAAAGTCAGACCGGAAAGCCTACTACATCATGCAGCAGGATCGGCGACACGCGCTTGCTATCGAGCGATTCCGCCTGCTAGTGGATCAGGCGACTGACTTAAAAGGCGAAGACATTGACCACTTTCAGGATTTTTGTGATCTGGACGATGACTTTCTGCTCAAAGCTTCGGATTACGACTTAATTAATACGATTCAGCAATTACGCAACCGTTATCGCAACGGCTTCAATCGCCCTAGTCGAATCTCGGCCGATCCGGCAGATGCGTCTAAGCAGAAGTAGTCACAGAAAGGACAACTACCGCGTCGCCCACACCGATTACCCCACCCTGAATCACCTTCGCCGTCAGGCCGCCGTGGCCGCGCATAGCGTTGTAACCGCCCGGTCCCAGCGTTGCTTCCATCTTTGAGCAGGGATGGCACTGCCCCGTAACTTTCAGTACTACGTCACCAATTTGTAGCTGGTGGTCTTTTAAAGCTAACAGGTTCAACCCTGATATTACAATATTACGACGCAGTAAAGCCGGGTCAAGAATATCCCGGCCTGTTAGAGCCGCGACTACCGGCAAGTGTTCGGCTTGTATGAGCGTAACGTGTCGGTTACCACTTTGTCCACTATAATGATCACCGATAAGTCCCTTCTTTTCCGAAACGTTAACGGATTCAACAACCTCGACGGGTCCGCGCCGTTCGGGGCGAATACCAATCCATTCTACCCGCCCAAGACGCGGAAACACGTCGAATAAATCTTTGATATTTTGCATGTCGTCTGAACCGGGACTTTAATAGGATGGATGCAAGGATTCTATTTTTTCAGGCATGATCTTTTACAAAATCCTACAAATCTTCCTAATCCTATAAATCCCGGTTCAGACTAATAGTTCACATACGTGTTCACAACTGATCCGTCATCGAATAAATCGACGACGGCATAGCCAGCGGCCGTGTGGTGATACTTACCAAACCACCAGGCTCCGCTTACCGCGCCGTTGCAGTAATACGTAACACCATTGTAATCGACGCGGTCAACCAGATGGATGTGGCCGCTTAAGGCCGATTTGACGTTAGGATACCGATGGAACAGGTCAGTGATGCGAACCGTGTCGCTGTGCATCCAGCGAGCAGGAACGTTCCAGTTTTCGCCCGCGAAACGTTGCCCATCGAAAAACACACAAGCGGCCAAAATAGGAACGTGCGAAACAACGAGCACGGGCGTAGTGACTGGCGTTGCTTTCAAATCGGCTTCTAACCAATGAAACTGTTCGTCGTCCAAATGAGCGGTATACCAACTCCCATCTGCCTTGGGCTGTACACTGTCCAGCATGATGATATGCCAGCCATTGCGGTCGAGACTGTAATACCGTTTGGCCATTTGTAGCTCGTCCATGGCCCATTGACGCCCTTCGTCAAAGCAAGTTTTCGTTTCCTGACGGCACCAGATGTCGTGATTCCCGACGCAGCTTATCATGGGTAGCGCATTTTCGCTGCGGATTACGTCCTGGTAAAGTCGCCATTGCCGTTTAACACTGTCTTGTCCGCGACCGTGTGCTTCCATGATGGCGTCGCCCCCGTTGATGATTAAGTCGGGTTTATCGTTGAGGGCTTGTACGTGGTGGAGACATTTTTCGAAGCCTTTGGCTGCTCCAACCAGCGGTTGAACATGGACATCGGTCAGGTGAGCAATTCGAAGTGACCGACTTGGGGAAGAGGTTGGCTGAGCAGCCGCCCACTTATTGACAGAAAGAGCCGCAAGGCCCGCACCCACTCGCCTTACTACGTCTCGACGATTCATGCGTACATTGGTTTGCGCAAAGTACGGACTCGTTGATGAAGAAGGTGTTAAACAAGTTTTATGATTGTATTAGATAATCAGCTAATATGAACGCCGACTGTTCATATAAAATCAATATTTCCGCAGCAGCGCCAGCATCTGTTCATCTAATTGCTCGCCCTGATATTCTTTGTACGATACATCGGCCCGGTCGCTGTTGAGAATGCCGAACGCTCCCCGAAAATTCCAAAGCGACCATCCCCAACCGGCGTCTTTCCAAAGCTTCAGCTGATCCTCCATCCAACGCAGGGCAATGTCATGGGGCGTCTTATTGAAGCACCCCCACTCGCCAACGTGTACGCCAACGCCCTCTTTTTGCAGCTTTTTCCACGGCTCAATAGAAAACTTTCGTAGCGTTTCAGCCGTCCAGGTCACATTCATCCAATGAGCAGGCCATGTTGGGGGCGGCAAATCCTTGAGCATGGGCACCCATTCAGCTTTATAGTGACTGACATTCATGGGCAGATAACCGCGTGTGCTCTGGCCCAACTTAAGATCAGCCAGTTTGAACACCGGTTGATTACCAAATTGTAAACCGTCAATAATGATCAGTCGATCTGGATCAACCGATCGGATGCCCTCAACCAACGCCGTCACAACGCGAATGTAGTTTTCTTCGGTCGTGTTCGGTTCGTTAATCAGGTCAAATGAAACCTCACGGTTAGGTTTGCCTTTGTAGCGCTCAGCGAAGTGTTTCCAATGAAATACAGCGGCTTCCAGTGCCCGTTCGTCGGTCCAGAGGTTGAGTGGTTCGGCAGGCGGATTAACGCAATAACCCGGAATCCGGTGCAAATTCAGATTGACATGAATCCTATGCTGTTTTCCGTAGTTAACGGCGTCATCAACCTCTTTCAGCACTCGCTCGTTCAGTTCAGTCCAGTGCGCCGGATCAGGCGTGGCCCAGCAATGGTACGACATGGGTAACCGAACAAAATTAAAATCCCATTTGGCAATCCATTCAAAATCCCGCTCCTGGTAGGGGCCTTCGGGTTCGGGCCCGGTTTTACCCGCCACGAATTTTTCGAGTAGGTTAAAACCTCGCCAACGAGGCAGTTTATTGGGCTTAGGATCAGGCAAAGTCCAGTTAGCAGCGTCTGCCATAGCGGGCGCGAGTTGACTCAATCCAGCAGCAGCGGAGAGAGAGGTTTGAATGAATGAACGACGATGCATAACCAGTAGCCTGGACGGCCACGTCCGGGTGTGTAGTATGTCACTATTCCCACCCGGACGTGGCCGTCCAGGCTACAAGAAATCAGCAAGATAGCTGTGCGGCCAGTCTTCCCATGCTTCAACTAATCCTGCTTTCACCGGATTATTAAGAATATAGGCCACAATTCGTTTAAATTCTTCCTGACTTCTTACGACGTGATCATAACTCTCAGGGTGCCAAAAGGGTTGTCCAGTTCGGTCGAGCAATTCATTTATCTTCCGAGCGGAATAGCCTTTTAACGATTTTATGGTTGCATGGAAAGGCCGATGTTCATGACGAATTGTGACAAGTAAATGTACGTGGTTCGACATGAGACAATAGGCATGTAAGTCATAATCCTCACCATCACGATGATGAAGTCCTTCTTTTACTACCCCAGCAACAGAGGGTAATTTCAACCAGTCAGGGCCCTTGTCAGTACTGTCCAAATACTTGTCAAAGCGGGCAAAATAGCGTTTTTCTTCGTCGTATTGAGTCTTTCGGAGGGCGGCTTCATCGCTGCCTGCCTGAGCTATCTGTCTCAAAGCAGTCTGTTTTTCCTCAAGGAACTTTAATAATATATCAGCAGGTATCGAGCCTGCCAGCCGATACGTAATAAAGATACTTTCGCCGGGTGGAAGAATGTGAGGTAAGTTACGCTGGTAGTGAGTTTGCATCTGAACCGTAGCCTGGCCGGGCTGGCGTCCCAGCGGCCACGTCCGGGTGTGTAGTATGTCACTATTCCCACCCGGACGTGGCCGTCCAGGCTACGGTTTACCGCCCGAACTTAAGAGTCGTTCCTATCCGGAAGCCCAAACCGTTGTAGTTACCGTCCTGCCACTGCGAGATCACCTCAACCCGGAAGAAGGGCAACACTTGCGGAATCAGGCCATCCAGACCGTAACCCACTTCGGCGTAGTTTTTTGAGGTGGGCGTGTAGAGGTAATGCACGAACAGGTTTTCTTTCAAACCGATTAGCCGGACAACGGTCAATTGTGTAATCAGGAACTTGCGAAACTCAGCCAGCACATGCCCCTCCGCGAACCGTTGGGCCGTGCTATATTGGTAATAAGGCAATAGCCGGAAGCTGGAAACTACATCACCTTGCTGGAAGAAGAATTGATTTCCGGCGAAATGTTTAAAATCAGGAAAATACAAGGCCCGATCATTAAAGAACGTACCGGCACTTAGCTGATAATTTAACCGGCTGCGGATACCCGTCTCGAAGGAGTGACTAATCGACGCTTGCAGAAAGTCATAATCAACATCTGAACCGGCAATACCTGAAATGCCCTTGCGGTAATTTACCGTTAGCAAGGGGCTGTCGTTATCGCGCCGGGCTATGCGCCGACCGTTGCGGATGGTGTACTGTGTCGCGCCAAGTCGGGCCGACGCGGTCAGACTCAATACCACCGCCTGATGCGTCGGAAATGCCGTTGTGACTACTTCGGCATTTTCAGGCCGATTCGACGTATAGGTGCGGTTCCGCCAGTTGATCCACGGCTTGAGATCTTCTCTGTAATTAGCCAATTCGGTACGTTCAGCGTACTCCAGGCTACCTGATAGTTTCAGGCGCTCCTTAAACGGCGATACATTGATGGTCAGATTCAAAAAATCCTTCTGATATAGTTTTGCAAAATTCTGCTCGAATAACAACGACGTTAAGGTGTTCAGGAACGGGCTGATGGGGTTATCGGGGTTGAATTGATACAAATACCGCCCCCCCGAAAGCGCCAGGCGCGTCGTTTTGTATTGGTAGCTGGCTAGTCCGTAACCCACAAACTGCTTTCGGCCGAATTGATAGCGCCCCGTACCCCCAATGTTCCACTCGCCCAGTGGAATCTGCGTAAACCGATTCACCGAATCCACTTTTGCGCGATAACGCAGGTTTAACGCCCCCTCCAGCGAGTACCCTTCAACCGTATTGTACTCGACACGCGCCAGTGGACTGGTATAAATCAGCGAGCTACGTCTGGTTAGCCGCCAGGTATGGCCACCCAGCAATTGCCCTAACGCGAACTTGTTAGGGTTTTTCTTATTCTGCGTGCTATCCTGTTTTGTTGTATCATTTGGTGCTTTAACTTCCCGAACGAGTCCAAGGCTATCGGCTTTTCGGTAACTCCTGACTTCGGCCGTCGTTAACGGTACCGACCGTAACGAATCCCAGAACACGTTCGACCGTTTGCGGGCGAGCGAGTCCACGACCAGTGAATCATCTCGCACGACTGTTACGTCCTCTTTCCGATTTTTACGAGCTTGTTTTTCCTGCTTTTCATATTCCTTGACAAGCTGGCGGAGGTTCTTGGTTGAGAACTCCTTTTGCTTTTTCACCAGTTCGTCGAACTGCTTGCCTTTGATATCGCCTTTAGACAATGTCTGAGCGGGCGGTCCTTTCTTTTCGTCGGCTACTTCGATGTCTTCAACAAACGCCGGATTAACCACAAACTCGCTGAACGTCAAACTTCGAACGTACTGCCCATTCGCCTTTACGCCCAGGTACGCCCCGCTCCCATTGTATCGCTGGTTTGTTGGCATCCAGACGCCTTGAACAGGGCTACAAATGTGTCTGACGGTGAATGAGATACCTATATTATTCACGGTTTCAAGCTGAAGGCTATGAATGGCCCAGGTGTTTTCAATTATATAGATTGTCCCTCGAAATACGCCTTCGCCATACTGCCGCGGAATAACCTGAATTTTACTAACCTCCACCGGAGTGCCGTTCGGTCCCTGCTCCCGGTACGTTCCTTTGTACTCAAATTTGTAATAGGCAAACGCTTTAGGCGATAATGGAGAAACCGCGCCAGCCACGGTGGGACTATAGAAACTGGCGTTATAAAACTGACTTGGGCTCAAAAAGTCGCCCTGCGAGTTACGGTTGGCAATGATGCGCTGGCGATACGTGTTCGGCTGCGTGAACGACACCTCCGACACGGTTTCGTTTAAGATAGGGACGCCTACTTTGAAATTAGCTTCCTTCTCAGCCTCTTTTAATTGTTTGCGAAACGCCATTTCGGCCAGGTTGGGTAAATCGGTTACGGTAAACGACGATTTTGTATAAACCCGCGCTTTAAAACGCTGCACCTGTAACTGGT
The DNA here is from genome assembly GCF_042684525.1 of Spirosoma soli. Classification (NCBI taxonomy): domain Bacteria; kingdom Pseudomonadati; phylum Bacteroidota; class Cytophagia; order Cytophagales; family Cytophagaceae; genus Spirosoma; species Spirosoma soli. Next base: position 62,894 of record NZ_JBHULN010000002.1, read on the forward strand.
GGAACCGGCTTTTGGCAATGGCCCGACGCATAATAGTGTAAGCGGGGTCTTCGTTACCGGCCTTAGTCTGCACCTCCGCTAACCGAAAGGCTTGCTCTTCCAGCGTAGCATCTAATGTTGTAAAGCCAGTGGTCACCTCCACTGGTTTTTGCACGGATTGAAAGCCTAGAAACTGAAAGACAATCGTGTATTTACCTGGTGCCAACCCGATTTCATAGCGGCCTTCCGCATTAGTAATGGTGCCGTTTGCGGTACCCTTGACCACAATAGCTGCATAAGGTAGCATTTCTCCTCCAGCGCTTTTGACCGTGCCTCGCAGTCCGGTAGAACTGGTTTGTGCCCAGGCTGTCGTAAGGCCACAAAGAATCAATAATGTTAGTACGAGTGTTTTCATGAACAGCAGGCTGACTTCAAACCGAATGTAACAAACTAACGAAAGCGTGGTGGCATTTCATCCACAAACAGTCAATTTCAGACAATTAATAAAAAAGAGTTAATCATTTCACCGGTAATCCGAAGATGCATGTAATTATCGAAGCGTTGCCTGCCTGTGGTGTTAAAAAACTATAACGTCTTTGTGTATCTTGCCAGAAACAGTGTTCTGCCTACCATTATGCTCAAACGAATCTACCCATTCCTGTTTGTTTTGCTTACCATCACCAGAGCTCTTGCCCAGCCATCTTCGCCCGTGCTTCCCGAACGCGAACGCGCCCGCGTTGTCGACGAGATCCTCGAAGATCGCTTTACGAACTTGCTGCCTCAGCTCATGCGCCGGGAAGGGCTGGATATGTGGGTGATCATTTCCCGAGAGTACAATGAAGATCCCGTTTTACGCACTATGTTGCCATCGACCTGGCTATCAGCGCGTCGGCGAACTATCATTGTGTTCTTTGACAATGGCAAGGACGTGGAGAAATTAGCCATTGCCCGTTATGACGTTGGTAATCTACTCAAAGGGGCGTGGGATATCGATGTGCGACCGAACCAGTGGGAAGCCCTCGTGAAAATAATTGAAGACCGAAAGCCGAAGAAGATCGGGCTAGACATGTCCGCAACCTATGCTCACGCCGACGGCATGTCGTTCACCGAACATAAAGAGCTACTCGAAAAACTACCTGCCGAGTATCAGAAACGTATTGTTTCAGCCGAAAAAGTGGCTGTTGGCTGGCTCGAAACGCGGACAGAAAAAGAGATGGCTATTTACCCGCTCATCTGCCGCTTATCGCACCAAATTATTCAGGAAGGTTTCTCCGAGCAGGTCATTCAGCCGGGCGTAACGACGACGGATGATGTGGTCTGGTGGTTTCGTCAGCGCATCACGAACTTAGGACTTGATACGTGGTTTCATCCAACGGTAGACGTTCAACGCGCCGACCGTGGCGACGGTGATGCGGCATCCCGACCGAGCCAAGACTTCAATCACCTCCGTACCTTTTCGAAGCGACCCGACAAGCAGGTTATTATGCCCGGTGACTTATTACACGTGGACTTTGGCATTACGTATCTTCGGCTGAACACCGATCAGCAACAACACGCCTACGTACTACGTGCTGGCGAAACTGACGTACCTGAAGCCCTCAAAGCCGCATTCAAACAAGGCAATCGCTTGCAGGATATTCTGACTGAGCAGTTCAAAGGCGGCAAAACAGGTAATCAGATGCTGTTAGCGGCTTTAGACCAAGCTAAAAAAGAAGGCATCAGCGGCACGATTTACTCGCATCCTATTGGCGTTCATGGCCACGCAGCCGGACCAACTATCGGGCTCTGGGATCAGCAAAAGGGCGTTCCGGGCTCAGGTGACTATCCCTTACTAGCCAACACGGCTTATTCCATTGAACTCAACGCAGCCGTTGAGCTACCCGACTGGAAGAAAACGATCCGCATCATGCTGGAAGAAGATGGCTTCTTCGACGGCCAGACTTTCCGGTACATCGACGGTCGGCAAACAGAAATTTATACGATTCCCAGGAAGTTGGGGTATGTAAGATGAATACCTGTTTATTTGTAACCGAGAACCATTATTGCGCTAAATCCCGTTATTAACAAAACTTGAATTTAGTTAATCTCGACATAACATCTTTCAGCTATGACCACCTCAGTAGAACAACAACTTCGGGAGCACGAAGACCTTCGAAAACGAATGGTTGCCGTAGCCCGACGCATGATGGAGAGTAAACGGCAACTGCAACAGGAGATTCGGGATGATATGAATAAGCCCGAAGTCAGAGCGGCTATTGATGAATTAAAAAAACGTAATGCTGAACGCACAGAATAAGCCGTATGACTTTATTTGTCTGGGTGGAATAAATAACACATACGCGTTTGTCACAAGGCATCAGATCATTTACGAGATAAAGTTTAAACCCAGCAGCTACATCTTCGGTAATCAACCGCCTTTCACAGAGTTCGCCTTTGAGTTTGTAATGGACGTAGCTGAAAATCCTTTACCTAAGCTACCTCCACCCGATACCAGCCTACCTGCAACGATTGCTAGTATCTTTAACGACTTTTTTGTCTCGCAGGAAACTGTCGTTGTCTACGTATGTGAAAACGCTGATGGTCGGGCTAACTCACGCAATCGAAAATTCAATCAGTGGTTTGAGCAATCTGAGCAGAAGGGACTAAGCTTTGTAAAACTTGACTACCGTTTCGGCGCAGATACTGAATTCTTTTTCACTTCACTTATTATGCGCGTAGACAATCCACGTATGGCAGAAATTATTACCTCATTTCAGAAACTATCAGTGGATTATAATCAGACAGAAAAATAGAGACGTAATCACTTGCGTCTCCCTATTATTTCGTAGTAACCGGTGAACCATCCCGAATCTCCTCGGTGGCCGTTGAGACTAGTTGATCGCCTTCTTTCAGTTGACCGAATACTTCAGCTTTATCATCAGCTTCAAGCCCTTTCTTGATCGGCACCCATTCGGCTTTGCGGTTATTAATCCGGATCACATAAACGCCAGTTGTCGAGTTTATAATCGCTGATTCAGGTACAATCAGGGCATTGTTTCGCGTAGGCAACGGAAGACTTACTTCGGCGATCATGCCGGGCAGCAGCTTTTTATCATTGTTTGTCACATCAACTTCTACCCGTTCGGAGCGCAGTCGTTTGTCTAACGCACCCGCCTGGCGCTTCACCTGCCCAGTAAATTTCTTATCCGGAAACGCCTTGACGCTGAAACTCACTACGTCGTTCATGTTAACATAACCCGTATAGGCTTCCGGAACGGAAATCACTAAACGTAACTTCTTCTGCTCAGTCAATACAAACAGCGGAAACTCAGATCCCTTACCGGCGGGTCCAATGTAGGCTCCGGTACTAGCATTACGGGCGCTGATAATCCCGTTGAACGGTGCCCGTATTTCTAGGTATTTCTTCTGATCAGCCACTTCACGATACGCTGATTTTGCCGCTTCTAACTGAGCCAGATCTGCGTTGCGCTTAGCCAGTGCCTGGTCAACGTCGTTTTTCGAAACAGCTCCCGAGAATTTACTAGCTTCTAGTATGCGTTCATAATTGGCTCTGCTGGCAATCGACAAAGCCTCCTGCGCCTTGAGTTTCGATTGAGCCGAGGCCAGCTGTGCATTTAGTTCTGGAGCTTCGGCCAGGGCCAGCATTTGCCCTTGTTTCACTTCACTACCGACATCTACGTACAGGTTCTTGATATAACCGCTCACTTTAGCGTAGATGTCTACATCACGAAATGCCACTAGTTCACCAGGCACCTGTAACGAAGACGATAATTGGCCTTTTTTTAAGGTGAAAACCTCAGTAGCAGCGGGAGCTTCGGGCGCTTCAGCGGTTGCCTCTTCTTTACCTTCAGAAGAATGGCAACCGGCTAGCGCCCCCACGAGCAGCAAACTACCGACGGCGGCAAGCAGACTATAAAACGATTTATTAATTGGCCGATTCATACGGTGCTGGAATATAGAATTTACTTTCTTTGTCTTCGGGGTCGAGCGATACAGATTGAGTAGATGTCTTATTTTGAACCCAGGCAAATACCAGGGGCAAAATAAACAAGGCTGCAAATGTTGACGCAACCAGTCCACCGATAACAGCGCGTCCAAGCGGGGCCGCCTGCGAGCCACCTTCTCCTAACCCCGACGCCATAGGAATCATACCAACCACCATGGCGACGCTGGTCATTAAAATAGGCCGTAAACGCACCGAAGCAGCTTCACGGGCCGATTGCAAGGCATTGCCATTTCGCATTCGAAGCTCTTCGGCGTTGGTTACCAGCAGCACGGCGTTGGAGATCGATACGCCGACCGACATAATCATACCCATGTACGATTGCAGATTGAGCGTCGAACCCGTAAGCATCAACAGGGCCAGGGAGCCAACCAACACGGCCGGTACGGTACACAACACAACCAGCGACACTTTAAACGACTGGAAGTTAGCCGCCAGCATGAGAAAGATGACCACAATGGCCGTCAATAAACCTGTTTGCAGACTATCGAGCGTATCGGTCAATACCTGACTCAAGCCCTGCGTTTTTATAGTTAATCCACGTGGTAACTCACCCAGCGAAGCAATGGCTTTTTCAACATCGGTGCTGGCAGTCCCTAAATCCATATCGTTCAGGTTGGCCGTAACTGATAGAACAGGAATAGCCCCCAGGTTGTCATTCTCGCCGTAGGTCGTTCCCTTCTGGATGTCGGCCACATCACTTAAAACCGGGCGGTTCGTATTTTGCAGAATAGGTATCTCACCTATGTCATCAACGCTCTTCATCTGATTCTCCGGAATCTGCACCTGAACACTATAGCTTTGCCCTGATTTCGGATCAATCCAGACGCTCTTCTCAGTAAACCGTGACGACGAGGTAGAAGCAATCAACGACCGGGAAATAGCCGAAATATCCGTTCCTAACTGTGCCGCCCGAACCCGGTCGATATTGATGTTAATGGATGGGTATTTAGTCGATTGGCCAATTTGCACATCCCGTAGGTACGAAATGCGGTTCAGCTTGGCAATTACTTTGTTGGCATATTCTTCGTTCTGCTTTTTGTTCTTACCCGAAAGCCGCACCTCAATAGGCGTAGGCGAACCCTGGCTAAGGATTTTATCGGTTAGCTCAATCGGCTCGAACGACAGCTTTACGTCGGGCAGGGCCTTTTTCATGCTGGCTCTGAATTGGTCTTTCAACTCATCCAGATCAACATCATAGTCTTCTTTCAACGCCACCTGCATAACACCTTCCTGCGGCCCAGCCATAAAGAGGTAAATCGGACTCGTTGAAAACTGCGAGCCGTGCATCCCTACCATAGCGGAGGTGATTTCTACGTTTTCTTTACCAACCAGCTGATTCAATTCGCTGATCGCCTTCAGCATAACCGCTTCGGTTTTTTCCAGCCGGGTACCGTCGGGAGCACGTAGTCGTACCTGAAATTGACCAGCGTTTACTTTAGGGAGTACATCCCGGCCTATTGTCAAGATAAGGAGGCCAGCAATACCCATGGCTACAACAATATAACTCAGCACGATGGGTTTGCGGTAGGGCAGCATACGACCAATAAAGCGATTAAAACGCGCGCGTACTCGCTCAAAAAAGCTTAGTTTACCATCGCCGTTCAGGTCCTTCGTATGAGCTAGTTTCTTCTTTGCATTTAATGTGTCACCATCAGCCGTATGACCGTTAGAGGCCGACACGCCGTTCGTTCCATTTGACTTAATCACAGTCCCGTTACTACCCTTGTGCGCTTGGCCATTACTAACATGATTATGCCCTTTCATCATCCAGTTTGCCAATACAGGAACCAGGGTTTGCGCCATCACATAAGACGTAATCATGGAGAAAGAAATGGCCAACGCCAGCGGCAAAAACAATGCTCCCGGTATGCCTGTCATGGTAAAGGCAGGCGCAAATACGGCCAGAATACAAAAGAGAATTAACAGCTTTGAGAAGGCGATTTCCTTACAGGCATCCCATATAGCAAGCGCTTTGGGCTTACCCATATCCATATGCTGGTGAATATTCTCAATCGTCACGGTTGATTCATCCACCAGAATACCGATCGCCAGCGAAAGGCCGCTCAGGGTCATAATATTAATCGTCTGCCCAAACAGGGATAAGAACAACACCCCCGAAATGATACAGGTCGGAATGGTGATAATCACAATCAGGGCTCCACGAGCGTCGCCCAGGAAAAGCAAGACCATCAAACCCGTTAGAATAGCCCCAATGGCCCCTTCGGTCATCAGGCTTTTTACGGCGTTAATTACATACACCGATTGGTCGAAGGTATACGTCAGCTTTACATCCTCGGGTAATAATGCCTGAAAGCGTGGTAAGGCGGCTTTTAAGTTTTGTACAACTTCCCACGTAGACGCATCGGCCGACTTTGTAATGGGCAGATATACCGAACGCTTTCCATTAACTAATACATACCCTTGCGTGATGTCGGCCCCGTCTTCAATGGTAGCAACATCTTTTAAGTACAGGTTTTGAACTGATCCTGTATACAATGGAATATTGCCAAAATCTTTGATGTTTTGAACGGTTGTATTAGCCGGGGTAAAATAATTCAAATCGCCAACTCGCACATTACCGGCGGGAGTTGCCTGGTTATTAATACGTAACGCAGCTACTAATTGGTCGGGCGTCAGGTTATGCGAGCGCATCAGCTCCGGGTCAACTTTAATGACGACCGTACGAGAGTTCCCACCAAACGGCGCGGGCGCTACCAGGCCCGGAATTGAACTAAAACCGGCCCGAACGTAAACGTTTGCCAAGTCTTGTAGTTCGTTGTTTGTGCGTATAGGGCTGCTTAGTACTAACTGGCCAACCGGCAACGTAGAGGCATCGAAGCGAAGAATAAACGGCGGCTGCGAACCTGGGGGAAAGATAGCTTGAGCTCGGTTCGAGTAGGCCGATACCTCAGCGGCTGCCTGCGCCATGTTGGTACCTTCGTAAAAAGACAGCTTGATGAGCGTCAAGCCCTGAATGTTTTTCGTTTCAATGCTTTTTACCCCCGAAACATACAGCAATAAGTTGACGTATTGCTTCCCAAAGAAAGACTCCATTTGGTTAGGCGTATAGCCTCCAAACGGTTGGGAGATGTAGATAACGGGTAAATTTAAGTTCGGGAATATGTCAATCTTGATATTACGGATGGCATTGATACCGAAGAAAAATAAACTCGCTACTAAAACCAAAATAGTTATTGGCTTACGTAACGCCGATCGGATTAAATTCATAACTCTATTGAGCCAGTTAAGTAATTCTACTTCAGTTGTTTTACTGCGCCATAAGGAATAGGTCAAACAAAACCTTCTTTTCTCCAAAAAGGATTACATGGCTCCTGATTTAATCCTAAAAGTTACGAATTTACCCAACAATTTTAACTTTGAAGGCTACACGGCAAGCAATAAAAAAGGTATCGGCTTATTGAAACCGATACCTCAAAAGTTGAATTTCCGGGCGACTTAGGCCAGCCGATTGATACAGTTCAGATCCTCGAACGCTATCTTCAAACGCTGCACCATACTCTCTTCACCTTTACGAAGCCACACACGAGGATCGTAGTATTTCTTATTGGGTGAATCAGCTCCTTCCGGGTTACCAAGCTGCGATTGCAGATAACCTTCTTTTGACTTATAATACTTGAGAACGCCTTCCCACATAGCCCATTGCATGTCGGTATCGAGGTTCATTTTCACCGCGCCGTAACGAATGGCTTCGCGAATTTCTTCGCGGCTCGATCCCGAACCACCGTGGAAAACGAAGTTCACCGGCAGCGGACCGGTTCCATACTTCTCCTGGATGTAGTTCTGTGAATTATTTAGAATGACCGGCTGTAGCTTCACATTACCGGGCTTGTAAACACCGTGTACGTTTCCAAAAGCAGCGGCAATCGTGAAGTTGGGCGATATTTTGCTCAGTTCTTCGTACGCATACGCTACTTCCGACGGCTGGGTATATAGTTTAGAATCGTCAACGTCCGAGTTATCAACGCCATCTTCTTCGCCACCGGTAACGCCGAGTTCAATTTCGAGGGTCATACCGATCTTCGCCATCCGCTCGAAGTACTTAGCGCAAATTTCGATATTCTCTTCGATGGGCTCTTCCGATAAGTCGAGCATGTGCGACGAATAGAGTGGCCTACCGGTTTGGTCGAAATGCTTTTCGCCAGCCTCAAGAAGGCCATCAATCCAGGGAAGCAACTTTTTAGCGCAGTGATCCGTGTGCAGAATCACCGGCACACCATAAAGCTCGGCAACATGATGAACGTGCAATGCACCTGAGATAGAGCCAGCAATAGCAGCCTGCTGTTTATCATTAGGCAGCGATTTTCCGGCGTAGAAAATACCACCTCCGTTAGAGAACTGAATGATTACTGGCGAGTTGACGGCTTTGGCCGTTTCTAATACAGCATTGACAGAGTCCGTCCCAACAACGTTGACGGCAGGTAAGGCGTAATCATTTTCGTTGGCGTGGCGGAAAATTTCGGTGACGCCTTCACCGGTCACAACGCCGGGCGCAAAACGGGTGGCTACTTCAGACATACAATCTTGTTTTTGAACTATAGACAGAAAAACTTAGAACAAAGATAGTTCAGATGAGGTGTAGACGAAATGGAGTCGCAAAATACGATTTTTGTTGGTCTAAGTGACTATTAAGCTATCCATTCTTGAATAGCTTCTTCTTTAATTTTCTTTGTTTGAAGCCATAACCAATAGATTATTGGTAATAACAAAGCCCCTAACACATACAGCGTTGCCATCTTTGCACGGCTTTCAAACGGTTCATTGATTGGGACAAGTACTCGATAGCTCTCATCCCTGTATCCCCATTGGTTGATATTTTTGTAATAGCCATTTTTGTCAATAGCTTCCACATAATGATCTTTATCATATGTGTTACCAATCTTATCCAAGTAGATGAATTTAGGGTTGGAAGTCGAACTAAAACTGCGCTCGACATATCGATTAAAATCAAGCAGATATCTTTTTAGTGCCAACTCGTCTTTTGTATTATTAACTTCCCTTTCATAGCACATCCCAAGCCAAGCAGCACATTTATGGCGTACTGTGTCTTCGTTTGAGTACAGAATAGGAACAGTATAGTATCTACGGAAAATACGAACTCGACCCTTATTACGCGTGTCCTGTATATCTACGAAAGAGACTCTCAGTTTATCAAGATAATAATACTCTAATTCAAAATAACGTTTGAATGGGCTCTCAAATACAATATCATTGACAGAACCCAATTGAATCAACTTTTCAGTATCTTTTTTAATAAATTGACGTACTGCCATTACAGGTAAGGCAATCAAAAGAACCGTCCAAAAAAGATTGGTATTAGCATCACGGTAATCGCTCGTTTGCAAGATTCGTAGACGGGGTCGAATCCATATAAGACAACAAATCCACGCGATGAGAAGCGGAACGAAATAGTCAAGTGCTTCTTCCTTTAACATTTGAAATTTCAGCAGTTTAGTCAAAACTAGGTACGTTATCATTATAATTCCTCCTAGTTTCAGGATCGGCAGAAATATGATATTAAATAGTTGCTTCTTTTTGCTACTCAGTGAAATCATACTTTTTAGTAAACATTCGTTTTCAAGTATACACTTTTCGCTCTACTTTGCAATCCTTTGTTAACCTTTAATTTGCATGAAAACTCTCTTCTTCTGCCCAATGTGGGGTATGGAAAGCCTATCTTACCCCGACGCGGCCAAACGCGTAAAAGCGGTTGGATACGATGGCATGGAAATCTCCGCCGGACCCGATAAACGTAAGGAAGCCGTGCAGGTCATGCGCGACAATGGCCTGGAAGTGATTTTGATGGCGTTTGGCGGAAGCAGCAATTTCACCGAGCACCAAAAGAAGTACCACGACGACCTGTTGGATATTGCATCGCACAAGCCCTTGTTCATCAACGCCCATACGGGCCATGACTACTTTACGTTTGAGCAGAACACTGAACTAATTCAGACGGCAATGGACGTACAGAAACAAACCGGCGTTCGTATTCTGCACGAAACGCACCGGGGGCGTTTCTCTTATAGTGCACCAGCTATTCAGTATTACCTGCTTAAACTTACAGACTTACGTCTAACGGCTGATTATTCTCACTGGGTCAACGTAGCCGAGTCTTATCTGAGCGATCAGGCAGAAAACGTCAATCGGGCCATTGCTGTCAGCGACCACATCCACTGCCGCGTCGGTCATCCTGAGGGTCCGCAGGTAAGCGATCCCCGTGCTCCCGAATGGAAAAGTGCCCTCGAAAGTCATGCAAAGTGGTGGGACGCCATTCGTGAACGTTTGCAGAAGGCTAACGCTCCTACCCTCACCATTACTTGTGAATTTGGCCCAGCCGGATATTTGCCTACTCTTCCTTATACGCAACAGCCTGTTGCTAGTCAGTGGGACATCAATGTCTTTATGAAAGATTACCTAAAAAAACGCTGGCAGGTCTAAAAAGCATCCTTACCATATGTTTAGCCAGATTATCAGCACACAAGCAACAAACAAGTTAGTACATTCATTGACTGGCATTTAAAATGCTGATAGATGACCTGTTCGAGAATGTAGGTTACCTATTACTAATTGCCGCGCTGGTAAGAAGGCGTAAGACGTTAAAAAATAGTACTTTTGATACACTATGCTGCGTGTACCTGTCATACTTTATCTACTGCTTCTAAGCTTTATAGTCCACCCGTCTCGGGGGCAGTTGACGCATTCACTACGGATTGAGATTCCGTCTGACCCCAACGAAGCCGAAGCCTTCGACGTAACTCCTCTTGCCGAGCAAGGCGTATTAATGACCATCCGGACAGGTAATTTCTATGACAATACACCTGCCAAGTTCAATTTTAAAAAATTTAGTACCGATCTGAAGTTAGTATGGCAAGTATCGTTTACGCAAGATATCAAGTTTAAACCCGTCACCTCGTATCAGAACGGACAATACGTATATCACCTCTTCCGGGAGCCGGACACCGAACGGTTCATGTTTCTTCGGCTGCACCTCGACGACGGTGCCGTTGAGACCTTTGAAGGCAACTTACTTGAGCAATTTGACATCCAGCATTTCAAAGTAATGGGCGGTCAGGCCTACGTGGGCGGTTATCATCATAGCCGTCCGGTTGTTATGGCCTTCTCCTTCTTCGACCGTTCGGCTAAGGTCTTGCCAGGCATGTATATTAATCATATGGAGCTCAGTAGCCTGGAAATTGACGAAGCTCGGCAGGAAGTCAATGTATTGGTTCATTCACTAAAGCGCCATTGCAAGTTCTCGATCAGAACTTACAATTACGACAGCAAGCTGCTTCGTACCATTGATTTTGACGGGGCTAAAAACAGCCTGATCTCGGGCAAGCTCCTACCCGTCAATGAACATGAATCTCTGCTGGTTGGTAATTATTCTACCGATTGCACCCCTTACTCTCAGGGTATATACGTAACCCGAATTCATCATGGCGAATCAGCTGATGCCTCTACCGATGCAGTGAACCGAATTCAATACATCGAGTTTTCACAGCTTCAGAACTTTTTCAATTATCTCAAACCGCACAGACAGCAAAAGCTGCTGGCTAAGGCTATGAAAAAGAAAGAAGAAGGCAAGGACTACAAATTTCACTATCGCCTGCTTGTCCACGATTTACAACCAACCTCTGATGGGCTGACTTTAGTAGCTGAGGTTTATTATCCGCAGTATCGGGGTAGTACGCTTGCCTATGGAGGGTATTTGCGCTGGGCCGATCGTTACGAAGGATTTCGGTACACGCATGCATTTATCTGCGGATTTGATAAGCAAGGCACACTTCTGTGGGATAATTGTTTACCCATTAAAGAGTTGCTCAGTTCTGAATTGACCGAGATGGTTCAGATTTCACAACAGGGCGACCAGATGGTGCTGGCTTACCCCAACGATGGCGAAATCACGACCGAAGTGATTCAGGGCAGTAAGGTGCTGAAGGAGACCGAGAAGATTAAGCTTCAAACCAATGCTGAAGACGAGAAAGTAACATTTTCGGCGCAGGACAACCTAATGGCCTGGTACGACCGGCACTTTTTAGCCTGCGGCTTTCAGAAGATTGCTCCCACAAAAAGCTCTGGCAATCAACGTGAAGTATTTTATATCAATAAACTAACCTATAGCGCTGATTCTTCGGCAAACAAATCAGCAGAGGCTACGACCCGAAAAAACGACGGATCAGAACGATAATTAAGTTCAGAACAATACTGATTACGATGCAAGTTACAATTGGGAAATAGAATCCACCGCCGTTTTTATCTTCAATACGAATGTCGCCCGGTAAGCGTCCTAGCCAGCTTAATTTATCGCCAAAAAAGTAAATAACTGCGCCAATGACTACCAGCGCGGCTCCAATTAAAATGATGTATTTACCGGTTGTCGGATTCATTTGTCAACAACAATTGTTGTAAGTGAAACGGGTAATGCAAATCAAAGTTCAGATTTTAAGCAGACTTGTTAGAGTACTATCATAGTACTTAGTATGCTACCTCTGCTTGAGGTTTTGTATAACCCTTTTTAGACTCTCTATAATTAATACAATTTTAACTGAGCCTCACTTGCTTTTTACAAACATTTAACGTACTTTTGTACTAGATTTTACAAGCGACATCCGTCGCATCTCTGTTTCTCTCCTTTTTTATACGCTGAGTTAGGTCTAACAGAGTCCAGTACGGATGTACAGATGGGTTTTTCTGTGTGGACGCTCCCGGGTGGGGCACTTGCGCGTGGGCTAATCGTCGAATAATAAAGTTGTCTTTTCCCTTAGTAGGTTGGGCCGGGCCGCCAGAGCGGTTGGTGGTTCTTGTTGGGTCGTTGGGGCAATCGTTCGTTGGGCAATTCCTGCATTATCGCGCCGTTCACTGGCACACACTCGTCTTCGCTTGGATGGTTTATTCTTATTTCTTTCCAAGTTAATGAAAACGAAAAAAACGAAAACTGACGAACAGGACCAAGTTCTGAACGTAGACCAGACTGCAACGGACGTTGCCACACAACCTGACAATCAGATTGATGTAGAGAACGCCAGCATCGAAACAGTTGATGCCGAAAGCAATGCATCTGACGAAGCCGCGCCAGTAGCCGCTCCTGTTGCTGATCCTAACCAGATTTTATTCTCAAGTCTGGCCATTTCTGACGAGCTGTTACAAGCCGTTACGGATATGGGATTTGTGAGCCCTTCGCCGATCCAGGCGGAAGCAATTCCGCCAATTCTGGCAGGTCGCGATGTTATTGGTCAGGCTCAGACAGGTACCGGTAAAACAGCCGCCTTCGGCATTCCAGCCCTTGAGTTAATTGATGTTCAGGATCGCTCAGTACAGACACTTGTTCTGTGCCCTACACGTGAACTAGCGCTTCAGGTAGCTGATGAGATCAAGAAATTAGCTAAGTACAAGCGTGGCATTCGTATCGAAGCTATTTACGGTGGCGATTCGATTGAGCGCCAGATCCGGTCGCTCAAAAGCGGTGTGCATATTGTAATCGGCACGCCAGGCCGTGTGATGGACCACATGGAGCGCAATACACTGAAGCTGAACAAGGTCAAAATGATGATTCTTGACGAAGCTGACGAAATGCTCGACATGGGCTTCCGTGAAGATATCGAAAGCATTCTGGATGAGATGCCCGAAGAGCGGCAGACGATTCTGTTCTCGGCTACAATGTCGAAGCCGATCATGCAGATCACCCAGAAATTTCAGAAAGATCCTGTCCTGGTGAAGGTTGTTAAGCGTGAGCTGACCAACACCAACATTGAGCAGGTTTATTTTGAAGTAAAGCCGAAGGCAAAGGTTGAGGTAATGTGCCGTCTGATCGACATGTACGACCTTAAACTGCTGCTCGTCTTCTGTAACACGAAGCGGAAGGTAGACGAGATCGTTGAAGACCTGCAAGTCCGGGGCTATCAGGCTGAAGGTTTACACGGTGATTTGCGGCAGGCGCAGCGTAACAACGTAATGAGCAAGTTCCGCTCGGGTACAACCAGCATTCTAGTAGCTACCGACGTAGCCGCTCGTGGTATTGACGTTGACGATGTAGATGCCGTTATTAACTTCGACATTCCGCTCGACGAAGAGTACTATGTACACCGCATTGGCCGGACGGGCCGCGCTGGCAAATCGGGCCGCGCGTTCTCGCTGGTTGGTCGGGATGAGAAGTTCCGATTCCGTGAGATTCAGGGATACACGAAAGTTAAGGTTGAGAAAGGGGTGATCCCTTCGTTTGAAGATATCGTCGGTGTTCGTAAAGCCCGCTTTATCGAGCAACTGCAACAGACAATCCAGGAAAGCCAGGACCTTAACCTGTACGAAGACATGCTAACGCAACTACACCATTCGGGCTTCTCGACCGAGCAGATCGTGGCCGCACTGGTGAAGCGTAGCATGGGTTTAGAGAAAAACGAGTTTGCTGACCAAAACCTTGGCCTGGAAGATGACCGTAGGAATGGCCGTGACAAATACGCGGATCGGGGTGGTCGCTTCGACCGTAACGACGGACCAGACCGGCGCAGTGGATCACGTTTCGGAGACCGTGACCGGCCAAGTTATGGCGACCGGGGTGCTTCTCGCTTCGGAGACCGTGATCGACCAAGCTACGGCAACCGTGAAGAACGCGGTGGCCGTTTTGAGGACCGTCGGGGCGGTCGCGATGGTGATCGTAAGCCATACTTCGACCGCGACGAGCAACGTGCCCCTCGTGAGCGCGACGCTAACATGACTCGCCTGATGGTGAGCATTGGTCGTAAAGATTACGTTCGCCCAGGCGACATCGTTGGTGCCATTGCTGGCGAAGCCAACATCCCAGGAAACAGCATCGGTAGCATCGACATCTTCGACAAGTTTACTTATGTAGACGTACCGAAAGATGTAGCGAACCGAGTTCTCGACGCCATGGAAGGTAACACCATCAAAGGCCGCCGGGTGAATATCGAAGTAGCACGGTAATCGTCAGAACCGGGATTTAGCGGATTTATAGATTGGCAGGATTTTGGTCTTTTTAAAGATTCACAAAATTTGTCTAATCCATAAATTCGCTAAATCCCGGTTTTGATTATTCGTAATAATAGCCAAAAATTATCCCCATCTCGTCTTCACTGGTCAGGCCGAAATTGACAGTCTTATTAGTGGTGTTGTTATATGTTATTTCTGACGTCAACCCCTCTCCTTTCTGAAGATTAATAGGAGTCTTGAAGGTAATAATGTCTGGGTGTTCCCAATCCGTAGACGTGTAGACGACCTCACCATTGCGTGGCCCACCGTTAATTTTAATGACAAACTTCTCGCCCAGTTTGTGCATGTGCGATGTCAGCGTCAGGATTTTGCGTGGCTTGTCGAATGTAAACGATCTCGTTAATGTCACACGGCCGTTTGCCGGAATATTCAGGTTTGTGTTGCCTAAATCAAGCGTTTGAATAACCTGGGTTACTTTCGATTTATCTATTGTGTATAAATTGATTTGTGCTTCGCCTTTCATAACCGCATCGGTTTTATTGACATAATGCGAATTCAGATCGAGTGAAGCACCAGCCGGCAGTAACAGAGCCGCGCCCTCTGGAAACGTATAATCCTGATACTGAGCCTGAGAGCCAGCCAGATAAACGTGATTTGACATACTTAAAGCCGTTAACAGATTCAGCGAGTTATCAGCATTCCGCAGATCCCGTACATCATTCAGGTTGGGCAATATGTTCTTATTGCGAAAATCATAAGCGACGAAGTGGTGGCTACCACTGCGCATTTTAATCTCGTACCGATTGACGTAGATATCCTGTGTATTCCCTACCATCTTTCGCGTAAACAGCTCCCGCTCGAACTTGGGTTGAATATCAAACGGCGCAATACTCATCTGGATACCCGCTCCTGCTGTTGGAGCAGGTAACGGCTCATACGTAGCATCCGTTGTTGTTTTATCGTCTAAGAGCTTAGCATCAGCTACGCTACCTGTTTTAGGCGCGCCAGCCTCAATCCATCGCCGAACAAACTCAATCTGCCCATTAGACAATAATTGCCCACCCAATGGCATCGGATTACCGTATTGCTTACCGCTGTGATGACTGGCGGCTGCGTTTAATTTATGATACAGTAAGCTTTCTAAAGACGCAAAAGGCTTTACTCGTTTAAGCCTATCTGCCTTAGCTGAACTGTTTTTCGGATCGGCATCAACCAGGTTCTGATAGGCTATCCCTTCAGCCAGCACCAGCCCGTGCTGCGCAAAGCTGGGGTCCTTTTCCGACGCATGGCAACCCGATGTAGCGCAGGAAGGCGTCAGGATTTTTTGTTGCATTAAATCAAATGACGCCATCACGGCCGGGTCCGATGCTTCAGTACCGGTTTTCTGGCATGATACAAGATTTAATAATAAAGCAGATGCGCCAGCGGCCAGAGCTACACGGCTGTAAGTAAAAAGGTTCATGTGCTACGTATCAGACGGAGACTACGGAAAGATAACGGATTTCTGTCAGTTATCATGCAGTCAAGAATCTCAAGATCTAAGCTATTTATATTATTGGCCATTCTATAGTTACACCGAGAGATGTAACTACACAATTCGTCAAAACTGCAACACGAAATCCTGTTTAGGCTGCTCTTTGCGAAAAAACACTAACCCCACCCAGAACAAGTCGACAGTTACGCTAACTGCCGAATGTGCTTTAATGTATGCCCAGGCTTGTTCCATCTCGTCCGACCAGTGAATGTCGTCCATTATAAATACGGTATCATTGTGGATATAAGGCAGGCAGGTCTCAAAATAACGGACAGTGGGTTCATAGCGATGGTTGGCATCAAAAAAAGCTACATCAATGGGGTCTAGCGTCGCTATGTTCGGGGCTAGTGTTTCGTCTATATTTCCAACAATCACCTTCACGTTGTCGATGCTTAATCGAGTGAAGTTCTGTTGAGCAACAGCCGCCGTCTGAGGGCATCCCTCAAACGTCATCACTTGTCCGTTGAAGGGCTTGGTTGCCTCAGCCAGATACGCTGTCGTTACGCCAAGTGACGTCCCTAAATCAATAATAGTTTTTGCATCAAACCGACGAATAAGTCGAAACAGCAAACGGCCGAAACGAGCGGGCTTCTGCGAATGTCGGGCAATGTCTCGGATCGAGCGTTGCCGAGATGCGTTTACTTTAGAGCCTGCTCCTAAATCAGTAATATCAATTGTTTCCTTACTCTTACGTAATTGTTTACGGAGCATCCAGATGGGCATAAAAGCAACCTCACGGCGATTATCAGCTTTTATAACCTGTGTGTATAAGGCAAACAGAAAGGGCGAATGAAGCGAGTGTTCGTCGCGGGCGCGACTCAGATAGCGAAAATAAGGGATCAGCAAAAAACAGTTCAGTTTGGCAGCGGTTCACATTGTAATCTCCATATCATTGGTCTATTTGATAAAATGGAGTTGCGGAAAAACCAGCCGTAATTCATTTACGAAGTAACTACGCATCCGGTCATAGCAGCCGTTCCTTGTCAAAACGCTGATGTATTACAGGGGCACAATCAAACACACGGCTATGATAGCCAGTTAACGAATGAACGGGAGCAGCGTTTCCTCACTAGTTCAGTCTGTATGGCACAACCATAGTAAACTCGGGAATAGTGACACGGACTTGTTTCCCGTCTATAATGCGTTCAACGAGATACGTTCCGGCCA
Source organism: Spirosoma soli (assembly GCF_042684525.1). NCBI lineage: Bacteria > Pseudomonadati > Bacteroidota > Cytophagia > Cytophagales > Cytophagaceae > Spirosoma > Spirosoma soli. The sequence goes on from NZ_JBHULN010000002.1 coordinate 80,542, forward strand.
TCTTGCCCATGCTTGACCGCAGGTTACAGCCCGATACATACTCATGAACCTCGCCGGGTTCCAGCACGGGCTGTAAGCCAACGACGCCTTCCCCTTCAACTTCGCGGACTGTGCCGTTCGAGTCGAAGATCGTCCAGTGACGCCGAAGCAACTGAATGGTGTAGTCGCTGGCATTCTCGATTGTGATTCGGTAAGTGAATACGTAGTGAGCCTGCAGCGGGCTGGAATAGTCCGACTGATACTCCGTTTTCACGCTAACCTTTACGCCTTCTGTGACTGACGAAACCATAAATTTTGGGTCGTTTGCAACCTTAGAACGAAAATTAAGTTGATTAGTTTTGTTACGCAAGAACCGCTTCTAAAAAATTTTCCGAGGGCGGCTTCTGGCATTCATGGCCTATAATGCCGAATCACTTCGATCAGTTCCCTACATGAAAGTATCTATCGCCGAATCATGGCAATCGCGGCTACAGCCAGAGTTTGATAAGCCTTATTTCCGTCAGTTGGCTGAGTTTTTACGTCAGGAGTATAGCACGCAGCGAGTGTATCCTCCGGGGCGGCTCATCTTTAATGCCTTTGACAAATGCAGCTTCGATGATACACGCGTGGTGATTTTAGGCCAGGACCCCTACCACGGCGAAGGGCAAGCTAACGGGCTGGCGTTCTCAGTGGCCGATGGCATTACAAAGCCACCATCGCTGGTCAATATATTTAAAGAAATTCAGGATGATCTGGGCAAGCCTGTTCCAAAATCCGGTAATCTTGAGCGTTGGGCTAGCCAGGGGGTTATGCTCCTGAACGCAACGCTGACGGTACGGGCTGGGCAGGCGGGTTCGCACCAGGGGAAAGGGTGGGAAACCTTCACCGACCAGGTTATTAAGCTAATTTCTGACGAAAAAGAGCATGTCGTTTTTATGCTCTGGGGCGCTTATGCTCAGAAAAAAGGAGCCGTCATTGATGGCAAGAAACATTTAATTCTGAAATCGAAGCACCCTTCGCCCATGGCAGCCCAGTGGGGTGGCTGGTTTGGCAACAAACACTTCAGCCAGGCGAATGACTATCTGGTAAGTAAAGGGCTGGCACTAATTGAGTGGTAATAGAATGGGCAGGGGGCGCAGGGCTTGGGGTACCATCTCCCCCAAGCCCTGCGCCCCCTGCCCTTATCTCTTTAATCAATCGTGCGGAACAGGCGGTTCCAGCGAATTTTGTTCCAGATGTTCGCTGGGTTAGGATCGAGCGACATCCAGACGAAAACTGCTTTTCCAACAATGTGGTCTTCGGGCACAAACCCCCAAAAGCGGGAGTCGAGCGAGTTATCACGATTATCGCCCATCATAAAATAGTAATCTTGCTTGAAGGTATACGACGTAACAGGCTGCCCGGCGATTTTGATGCTGGTAGGCGTCACCTCTACTTTTTCGTTGCCTTCGTACAGCTCTATTACCGGCCCGTACAAGGCAATGGTCTGCGTATTGATTTGAATCGTGGCTCCTTTTTTCGGAATCGTGATAGGTCCAAAATTGTCATGGTTCCACTTGAAGGTTGGCGCTCCATAAATCTGTGGCGACATTTCACCGGGTTTGTCAGCCATTGGTTCAATGCCTTTTACCCAATCAAACTCCTTGAATTTTGCAATCACATCTTCGGTCGTGTTTACGCTGTACCCAACCATGGTCGACGATCTGGTTGAGTCGTTGTACTGCTCCAGCGGCTTCCAGTTCTCGGTGGGCTGGCTGGGATCGCGGTAATCGTTAACGATCTCGTATTTCCGGAAGAAGTTAGCATCAAGCACTTCGGTTGTTTTAATGAAGTATTTCTGTTCGGAGCGGGGCGGTTTGGGAAAAGGTTTTCCATTCACAAATACCTCTCGCTGTCTCACTTCCAACACATCGCCGGGAATACCTATACACCGCTTGATGTAATTGGTCTTTAAATCAACGGGGTAGTCAATATTATCGTTGAGGTACTTGGGTGGGACATTGAATACGACGACATCGCCATTCTTTACGTGTGTGAAGCCCGGTAGCCGATAAGAAGGCAGTTGAATAGCCGTGCTGTACGAAGGAATGTTCGTTCCCCAGATTTTTTGATGCGTTAGTGGCACTTGTAACGGTGTTCTTGGTGTCCGGGTGCCGTAATGCAGCTTGCTAACAAACAGAAAATCACCCACCATGAGGCTATTTTCCATCGAAGGCGTAGGAATTGTGAACGCTTCCATAAACAGCCAACGAATGAGCGTAGCCGCCACAACGGCAAACAAAACAGAATCGAACCACTCCCGGATGGGTGATTTCTTGGCTTTAGCCGGTTTCATTTCGGCTCTAGTTTTTACCTCTGACACAGTATCTTAAATAATAAATGACAAACGATGGACAGGCGCTATCAAAAAATTAATAAATGCGAAGTTACGAAGGATAACTGGCTGAACGTAACCGCTCATCATACATCATCCTTCGTTTATCACTCCCCTAACAAGTCATCCATACCAAATACCCCCTGGCGACCAACGATCCACTCGGCCGCCACCACTGCTCCCAGCGCAAACCCTTGCCGACTATGCGCTACATGAGATATTTCAATTCGGTCAATATCCGACTCGTAGCGGACAGTGTGCGTACCGGGTACGGTTCCCTCTCGCAATGATTCAATCTCGACGGCATCTGTCGAGTCGACCAATGATCCAGCGGTTTCCTTGCCTACCCAACGACGTTTGTTAGGCAAGTGTTCCATGACACCTTCTGCTAACGTAATGGCCGTGCCACTAGGTGCGTCTTTCTTTTCAGTATGGTGAATTTCCGTCATTGACACATGGTATGACGGGTAATTACGCATAAACTGCGCCAAGGTTTTATTCAACCGAAAAAACAGATTGACGCCAATACTGTAATTTGACGCATAGAAAAATGCACCTTTCTTTTCACGGCATAATTCTTCAACGGAAGCTCGCTCACTTAACCAGCCAGTTGTTCCGCACACTACTGGCCAGCCGCGTTCCAGGCAATATGTGATATTTTCAACGGCTGACTCAGGCGAACTAAACTCAATGACCGCATCGACCGACTCGGTTGACAACTGATCCAAATCAGTATGGTTAACGCCGGGGTCAGCCATCCGGTCGATACGGCCGGCAATCTGATGACCACGGTCGAGCGCAATTTGCTCAATCGTTTTACCCATTTTACCGTAGCCAAGAAGAAGAATGTTCATGTATGGAATTATGATTTATGAATTACAATGTACAAGCCATATATCAACTACGTTATAGCTCATACACCATTAATCATCTATTACATTATTTAAACGTAAATGCGACGCGAACCCCCGGAACGATGCCTGCTCCCGGAATGGGCAATGCTCCCGGTTCGATACGCATCGAAATATCGTCGGTTAAATCAAACGTTTTCAGATGAGCCGCCACGTTCGCTTCAACAATATTAATACCCCAAAGGGCAGCCGAGAGCAAAATATTCAAATCACGGTAGCGCCGGTAGAGGTCATAGGCGTTCTTGGCTGTCGCAGTAGAGCGAATGATATTGTCACCAATCTGCACTTCAGTTACCTTATTTCCAGAGTAAGCCACAACGCCAGGAATCAATACAGGCTTCATTATTGTTCCAGGAACATTATCTGGAGGGACAGTGACGTACTCCTTTGGCGGGCCATACAGCAGCAACCGATATCCGTCAGCCGCTTCACTGGCTAACCCACGGTATTTTACAAACAGGTATCCCATTACGCCAAAACCAGCGTAGATAAACGGAATTTTATAATACTGTCGGTTGTATGCCTGCCCCAGGCCGGGCAACATCAATGAACGAAGGGTGGCCTTACGTGGGATGATCTTTCGGATCTGTGCCTCCTGTTTTTGCGTTACACGGACTGTGTCAACACTTAACGAAGAAAACCCTGAATTAGGCGTTAATACCGGACGGGTAGCACCGCTGTTAGGCACTCTAATACCATTTCGTTCTACAGTGGCTGGGATCGTGTCTGCTGCCGAACGGGATTGCCGTGTCGAGTCAGTCGCAACGGGCGTCGGGGCCGGCACGATGGCTGGCTGCTGCGCAAAGGCAAGCCTAATTGGCGAGTGACATACTAAAATGGCCGTGAGTAAGGCGAAAAAATACTTCATACTTACACAACGCCAAATGCCTTTCGCTCCCCCTTCTCGTTGGCCTTTTTAAAATAATTTAACACAATTACGCTTGAGAGTTCAAGACTTCCAGGATTTTAGTTAGCTCTTCCTGCGAGGTAAACGGAATCTTGATTTCTCCTTTATGTTTCTCATCGGCCTTGATCGATACTTTTGTGCCGAACAACGACGACAGTTTGAATTGAAGGCTGCGCATTTCCTGCTTAGGCAACGTAACCCGTCGGCTAGTTGCAGCTGGCTCATCGGCTTCGTCGGCCAGATTGCGTACGGCTTCTTCTACTTTCCGTACCGACCATTCTTCATCAACGGCTCGGTTGAACAGGCGAATCTGCGCGTCGGGGTTTTCAATGTTAATAATCGCCCGGGCATGCCCCATCGAGATCTTGTTATCACGCAGTGCCGCCTGAATAACCGGTGGCAGCTTCAGTAACCGAATGTAGTTATTAACCGTCGTCCGGTTTTTACCAACCCGCTCGCCTAATTCCTCCTGCTTCAGACTACACTCCGTAATAAGCCGTTGATAGCTTAAGGCAATCTCTATAGAATTGAGGTTTTCACGCTGAATGTTCTCAATCAGGGCCATTTCCAGCATCTGCTGGTCATTAGCTGTACGAACATACGCCGGGATGGTTGTTAATCCGATTAACTTCGAAGCCTGAAGACGTCGTTCGCCGGAAATCAACTGGTAACGGTCCTTACCTAACTGCCGAACCGTGATGGGCTGAATAATACCCTGTACCCGAATCGATTCAGCCAGTTCCTGGAGAGCTTCTTCATCGAATCGCGTACGAGGTTGGAATGGGTTTGTTTCAATCAGTCCCAGACCAATTTCGGTCATCGTACTGATCGATTCAAAGGGCGACGTTTTGGTCTGCCGGTTAACTGCTTCGCTATCATGCAGCAAGGCACCTAAGCCACGGCCCAGTCCAATCATCTTCTTATTCGGTGCTTTGGTGTTCGCGTTTTCCATGTGCAAGTATGTATGATGTATGATGTATGATGTATGATACAGCCTGTTGTCAAGTATGGCAGACTATACCATACATCATACATCATACATACTTGGTATTAAGCTTCCTGTGGCATCAAGCCATTTTTAATCAGAATCTCGCGGGCCAGGTTCAGATAGCTCACAGCTCCTTTGCTATCGGCATCCTGAGCCAACGCCGGTACGCCAAAACTAGGCGATTCGCTCAGCCGGATATTACGTGGAATAATAGTACTGAACACCATTTGCTGAAAATGACTTGTTACTTCGCCCACTACCTGATTCGATAGTCGGACGCGCAGATCATACATCGTTAGCAGGATACCTTCAATGGCCAGGTGCGTATTCAGTCTTGACTGGATAATCTTGATGGTGTTGAGCAGCTTTCCTAAACCTTCCAGCGCAAAATACTCACACTGCACAGGAATAATAACTGAATCAGCGGCCGTCAAGCTGTTGATGGTGATTAGACCGAGCGAAGGCGAGCAGTCGATAATAATGAAATCGTACTCATCGCGAATGCTGTCGAGGGCGTTTTTCATCTTATCCTCCCGATTCTGGAGATTGATCATCTCGATTTCAGCGCCTACAAGGTCGATATGCGACGGTAACAGATCCAGATTTGGAAAATCGGTCTGGATAATAGCGTCGTGTGGGCGAACGCCCTCCACCATGCATTCGTAGATGCTATTCTCGATTTCTTTTGGATTGTAACCCAGCCCTGACGTAGAATTCGCCTGAGGGTCCGCGTCAACAATGAGCGTCTGAAATTCGAGGGCGGCCAAGCTGGCGGCCAAATTAATTGTTGTCGTAGTTTTACCGACGCCCCCCTTTTGGTTGGCGATAGCAATGACTTTACCCATGGGTCTGTGCGTTGCAGTCCCAAATATGCCGGATAGTTTTCACGAATCCAAGAACTGTTCCACGGAATGTTCCACAAAGTTTGTTAAGTGGTGACGGTCAATGCATCTGTCAGAAAGCGGAGTTAGTGAGAATATGGCAAAGAAGATGCGACTTATAAGGAGAGCTTCCCTTTTTTTGACAAACTACTAAAGCAGTTCAGGGTGCTACGTTCAGTGTATATAAATTAGTTTAAGTGATGATTAAAGTTAGCGATTGATCATAAATCATTGGCTTTCATAATCTGTGAGCACCTTCATTACGGCTACTCAATTAAGCTGACCGTTCTGTTTTCCATACTCGATTGATTCCCAGCTTTCATCATTTCAGCCTTCTTTTTACACAATTCAACCAAGGATGGTTTGTAGCCTAACCTCCCATCGTCACTTTTGCGCACGAATCTAGTCAACGAGACTGCCCTAATTCATGCGCCACTTACTCTACTCCTGCCTTCTTTGCTTACTAACCAGTTTTGCAGTTGCTCAAACTCACTTTATTAAAGGTTCAGTGATTGGGGCGGATAGAAAATCAGTCGAAGGGGCAGTTGTCTCCCTGCTCAGCGCCACCGACTCTTCGTTCGTGAAAGGTGCTCTGGTAGAGGCCGACGGATCGTTCGCGCTGACCGGATTGCCAGCGGGAGCATTTCGAGTGTCAATCAGTTACCTGGGCTACCAAAACTACCTGAGCCAACTAATTACCCTCGGTGAACAGCAAACGAGCCTTACCCTACCCACCATAGTATTACAAGCGGCTGAGAAGAGCCTGAACGAGGTGCAAGTGGTAGCCAAAAAACCATTTGTAGAACAGCGCATCGATCGGGTAGTTGTAAACCCCGACGCGCTCATCAGCAATGCCGGGACGACCTCGCTGGAAGTACTCGAAAAAGCACCCGGTGTTCAGGTCGACGCCAACGGGATCATCAGCCTACAGGGACGAGCGGGTGTAGTGGTATTTATAGACGACAAGCCAACGTATCTATCGGCTACCGAATTAGCCAATTACTTACGTTCATTACCATCGGGGTCGATTGAAACGATTGAAATCATGACCAACCCACCCGCCAAATACGACGCAGCTGGTAATGCGGGGGTTATTAATATCCGGCTGAAAAAAACCAAAGCACGCGGCCTGAACGGCGGCTGGAATGTCAGCTACGGACAAGGTCGCTTGTTCCGCAGTAACAATAGCGGCAATCTTAACTACCGCATGGGTAACCTCAACTTCTTTGGTAATGCCAGCCTGAATGCTAACAACATGTATCAGGACCTAACAATCTGGCGCGAGTACTTTACCCCTACCGGACAAAAACAGTCAGTCTTTACGCAAAACTCATTCATTCGGCGCCGGTTCAACAGCGCCAACTTCAAAACAGGCGTAGATTGGTACGTGTCGAAAAAGTCAACGCTGGGTTTGGTGTTGAGCGGTTTTCGTAATCCGACGAACGCGACCATCACCAATAATGCCCGTGTGCTGGATGCTACCCGCGCTAGTTCGGCAAGGGTTGAAGCGTTCAGTCCGTCCGACCGGGTGCTCGATAACGGTAGCGCCAACCTGAACTACACGTATAAATTCGACAGTAGCGGACGCGAGCTCTCCACCAATCTGGATTACCTCACCTACCGATCTGCCATCGACCAATCGCTGACCAACACTGTTTTTGCGACGGATCAACCTGTAGTTAAGACTATTCTGGAATCATCGCTACCCTCAACCATTACCATTCAGACCGCCAAAGCCGATTATGTGCATCCGCTGGCCGGAGGGGCCAAACTCGAAGCGGGTGTGAAGTGGAGTAACATTCAGACTGAAAACGTAGCTGATTTCTTCGATGTGGTGGGTAACCAGCGTGAACCAAACTACGAATTTTCGAATAACTTCACCTATCGCGAAGTCATTAATGCGGGTTATCTAAATTACAGCCTTGAGCGCAAACGGTTCACCCTTCAGGCAGGACTGCGCTTCGAAAACACAGCCATTCGTGGGGAGCAACTGGGCAACGAGATGGTGAAGGACTCATCGTTCACGCGGCAGTACAATAGCCTTTTCCCCACGTTCTACACTACGTATCGACTCGACTCAGCGGGTAAGCAGCAGCTACGCTTCTCCTACGGCCGACGGATTGACCGGCCCAATTATCAGGCTATGAATCCGTTCACTTACCCTATGGATCGCTTCACGCTTTACGGCGGCAATCCATTCTTACGACCCACGTTTTCGGATAATTTCGAGCTATCACACACCGTTAACAACGCCATTACGACTACTCTACGCTACAGCCGGGCCACTGATGTTATTACGGAGACCATCCAGCAGGAAAACCAAATATTCTACAGTCGTCCGGGCAATATCGGTAAGCAGGTAAGCTACGGTATCAGCCTTAATGGTACGTGGCAGCTTGCCAAGTGGTGGACACTACAACTTTATACCGAATTGATGCACAATAGCTTCCAGGCGACCCTGTACAATCAGACATTGGATAACTCCGGAACGTATTGGCAGGTAGCACCAACGAACCAGTTCCGACTCAGCTCATCCTGGAGCGCCGAGCTGAGTGGTTCATACCAGACACGCTCTTACTTCGGGCAGTTTATTATCATTCCCATCGGTCAGGTTCGTGCCGGATTAGCGAAAAAAGTCTGGCAGGATAAGGGTTCGCTCAAACTGGCCCTCAGCGATGTATTTTACACGAACCAGGTCGGTGGCGACATTCAGGGACTAGCCAACTCAACAGCTCGGTGGTACAGCTATTTCGACAGCCGTGTAGCCACCCTTTCATTCTCATACCGCTTCAACAGTGGCCAAACGCTACGTCAACGGTCAACGGGCGGTTCAGAAAGTGAGCAAAGCCGGGTAAGAAGCTAAGGGGATAAGCGCCGGTGCATCGCTGGGTTCACGTCTGGTTCAAAAAGCCCCCTGGGTTAGCCTCGGGCTGAATAATTTGGCTTAAATTTCCGGCAAACTTTCCGCAATGAAGCTTGTATATACTCCTACCAGTAAATTGTAGAAAGCAAATTTGACCTATAAACTTGTGAGTTATAGCGCCCCTCAACTCCGAACCGTTAATGTGACTCGCTACGTCACTCCTTTGCGCGAAGGTGGTTCGTTGCCTGCTCTCATTGAGGCAGACGATGACTTTTTGTACGTCCTGAAATTTAGAGGGGCCGGGCAAGGAGCCAAGGCATTAATTGCCGAACTAATTGCGGGCGAACTAGCGCGGCTGCTGGGCCTGCGCGTCCCCGAAATTGTCTTTACCAACCTCGATATAGCTTTCAGCCGCGCCGAACCCGATGAGGAAATCCAGGACCTGCTCCGAGCCAGCATCGGGCTCAATCTGGCGCTTCACTACCTGTCGGGTGCCATTACGTTTGATGCCCTCGTCACCACTGTTGACCCCAAACTTGCCTCGCAAATTGTTTGGCTCGACTGCCTGGTGACGAACGTAGACCGCACCGCCCGCAACACCAACATGCTCATCTGGCATAAAGAGTTGTGGCTGATCGACCATGGCGCGTCGCTTTACTTTCACCACTCAGGACAAAACTGGGAAGAGCAGGCCAGGCGGCCGTTCGTTCAGGTCAAAGATCATGTATTACTCCCTCGGGCCAGCGAACTTGATAGCGTCGACGCCGAGTTTCGCTCCGTTCTAACCCCCGATCGTATTGAAGCCATTGTTTCATTGGTTCCCGATGAATGGCTGACGGACGAGTCGTCGGATGTTTCGGCCGATGAACAGCGCCAGGTTTACGTTCAATTCTTAGCGACCCGACTCGCCCATTCCGAAATCTTTGTCAAAGAAGCGCAACATGCCAGAAAAGCACTTGTTTGAATACGCCATTATTCGCGTTATGCCGCGCGTTGAACGCGAGGAGTTTCTGAATGTAGGCGTCATTCTGTACTGTCCTGCTCAGGGCTTTTTGCAAACTGTGTACGCGCTACCCGAAGAGCGGCTACGTGCTCTTTTTGGCGACATCAATCTACCCGAATTGCACGAACGCTTACAGGCCTTTGAGCGCATCTGTGCGGGTCGGGCCACCGGAGGAACCATCGGCCAGCTTCCCATAGCCGCTCGTTTTCGCTGGCTGACGGCCACTCGTAGCACCGTTGTACAAACATCGGCTGTTCATCCGGGTCTATGCACCGATGCCGCAGCCACCCTGGCCCGGCTACATGCTCAGCTGGTTTTGTAAACTGTTTGCGAGACAAACGTAAAGCAATTGGCCGAATTCGAAAGGTTTAGGCCGAGACTAAAAAGACTTGTTGCTAAGCCCATACTTTGGTGCCTTCGGTACAGTTCCGACACATCTCAATCTCGGAACGTGACCGGAGCAATGTCTGACGAAACTCGTTGTAGGCAGCCCCTTGCCAGAGGTCAGCGAACGACTCTGTCTGGAGGTCGCCGAGCCGATGGTGAGCGTCTTTGTCGAAGCAACAGGGCACCACAAGGCCGTCCCAGGTAATCACGCAGGAGTGCCACATCTTCCAGCAATGGTCACCAAAGCCGTTTTTGATTTGGTACGTGCCATCAGACTGAGGAGCATAACGGCTGTATTGATCCAAGGTCGGAATCAGGTCAGAGCCGTGTTCGTAGTCATAAATCTGAGCGGTCTTCAACACCACTTCATCCACGCCTAGCGCACGGGCAAGTTGCTTTACTTCGGCAATCTGGTGCTCGTTCGGTTTGACGACCAAAAATTGGAACATCACATGGGGTGTGCGGGACTTAAGCTCTTTTTTCCAGCGCAGAATGTTCTTCGTGCCCTCAAGTACTTTTTCGAGTTTCCCGCCTACCCGATACTGCTGGTACACCTCCTGCGTGGTGCCATCAATAGAAATAATTAACCGGTCCAGCCCCGACTCCACCGTTTTACGGGCATTGGCATCCGTCAGGTAATGGGCGTTGGTACTGGTAGCGGTATAAATGTTACGATCCGTGGCGTAGCGCACTAGGTCCAGAAACTGAGGATGCAAATACGGCTCTCCCTGAAAATAAAAAATCAGGTATAGCAAGGTATCGTGCAGTTCGTCGATGGTACGTTTATACAGGTCTTCGCCCAGCATACCGGTTGGCCGCGTAAACGACCGGAGTCCGCTGGGGCATTCGGGGCAGCGCAGGTTGCAGGAGGTTGTAGGTTCAAACGACACAGACATGGGTAGTCCCCGGTGCATCGACCGCCCATTCTGCCTCGACAGATAATAACTGGATACCACCTTCAAGGCGTTGGCTACGCGTTTCGGTGTCAGTTTAGAAGCAAAGTTGAGGCCGTCGCGGTAGCGACTAACCGTTTGGTTACGATTCATGGAACGAATAAGTCCTCCAATCTAACTGCAAAAGGGTTACGGTTTTCCTGTGGTTCGCAAGCTAAAATCAAGAAAAACTCCACTAGCAGCCGATCTATTTTTTTGTCTTCAGCCATTTGCACAAACTTCATTTCCTACCAACTTAACCACCAGTCTTTCTTAGCATGGGGAGACGTTTGTTCAAAATGCCATTGGTTCAGTCACGCCAACAATTCATTTACCGTAATCGCAAAATCGTTTAGCACAGGGTGCGCTGAGCAGGTGTCATCATCTGAGCAGATTTGTACAGTCTTGCGGCTGGTGTATATGTAAACTTCTTTATTTTCAGGAAAGATATGCCAAACGACTTGTACTCCCGCCCGGAAATATTCGATCCGTTTAGCCTCTACTTTCTCGCTTTCATCGGTAGGCGATATAATTTCAATACAAAATGCGGGAATTGGTTCATCCTCCTCATTACGAATTTGCTCATCCGAAAAATAAGCGATGTCAGGGCATCGCATCTGAATGCCCGTCAACATTACATCTTGCTCGCAGATAAGTTCGCCCCCTGCCGCATGAGCGGCCGTTCGAATAAAAAGCCTGTTCAGGCGTTTGATCAACTGCAAATGTTTCCGTTTCATGCCTGAAAATCTGATCAGTTCGCCATCGTTCCATTCGTATTTGTAGCCGTCGTTTGGCTCAAATCGCAGAAACTCCTCGAACGTTGTTGGCAGGGCAACGGCCTGAGATGAAGCGTTTAGCATAAAATATTTTTGATTTCACCAAAGTTAGTCTATGCAATAGACCGTTAAAAGCCTGTTAGATCAAACTAGTTCAACCCGCCAGACCCGGCACTCACTTTCCTCAAAAATCAGTTCGCCAGCGGGAAAATCAGGGATCGTGTCGGGCAGGGTTCCGGTCATTGCAGAAGCGAAAACGTAACCGGTTGGTTCAATGTGGGTCCAGGCAATGTACTCCGCTTCACCGGGCGCCACTAGCCAACGGGTTTCCCGACCAGCTATTTCAGCCCAGATACGCTCGGCGCATTGCCGGATGCTCAGAATGGCAGCAAACTGATCGGCGTTTTGCCCCCATTCAAATGGGCCGTGCGTCACCTTGTCGGGCTGGCGATCATCTTCAATTCGAAAAACGTACAACTTCGTGTACTCCTCGTTTGCCCCGCGCTGCTCATGCCGGTTACGCACTTCAAAACCCAGCCCAACGTAACTCGGCATATCCGTCAGAAACAGCGCCGTGAAATAGCGAAACAGATTGCCAGTGCGGTAGAACTCGTCGAAGCGCGGGTCGTCTTTATCGGCGGTCATCACTGTAAAGTTCGGTGCAAACTGTCGCGTTCGCAGGTAGCGATCATACTGCACAAACTGGCGTGTGAACTCGTCCGACCCTACGACCAGCGATTGCAAATCGCCCAGCGTCGAGTCAGCCTCAATCGCTTCGAGATGGTCGAGCTCGTTGCCGTAGCCCATCGTATTGGGCGGGGCCAGGAAGGTTTCGGCGAAGAATGCGTAATAAGGTGTGCCGTTGGCCTGAACGTATTTCTTAATGGCCCGCAACGGATCGTAATACTCATCGATCACGTCAGGGACTCCATCTGGCCGCATCTGCACGTGGGCCATGTCGCCCCGCATAAAATCAAAGTTGTATTGCCGCTGGCAGTCGTGTACCTTACGACAAATGTAGGCCCAGGCAGCATGGTTGGGCTTATTGAAGTCAAGCGCCCAATTTTGGTTGTTGTCCTTAGCCTCGTAGAACCGGTACCTGGCCAGAGGCCCAAACACCCGCGACATCTGCTGTGGCTCATCGAACGCGTATTGGTACCAGATTTGGCCAAAATCGTCGACGACAAAATCAGTCGGATCAATGTGCAGCCCTCGATACGGCGGAGCCATCGTCATGGGCAACGTCTCGAAGCCTTGCGCTGTCAGGTGACGAATGAGCGCGAGCCGACGGTTTAGTCGCCCACCATAATCACGGGCATTGCCGAATAAAATACGCAATCGCTGGTCATCGGTCAGAATAGCCAGATCGGTTGAGAAAAACACATCTTTAGGGAAGGTCAGCAGTGTACCGTCGGCAGCCCCGTGAAATTTAAGAAACTGCCAGATGGCTTCTTCGACGTATTTGTATACCAGACTACTGTGGTCAGTAAGTTCAGGCCCGCTCCGGTGCACCCACTCAAACAACGAAGGGCAGGCCAGCACCATTTCCGAAAAACGGTCGGTATGCGGAATAACATCCATGCCCACTGTGCGCCCCATAGCGTGCAGCAGGTTAGTAACCACTTTAAGCTGCTTCTCAACCGTATCGAGCGCCGGTACATAACGGGCCAGGTCTACATCGAAGAACTCAGGATTGATCTGCCAGCTTACCATGCCGTATAAACTACCGACAACCCCCGGCTCCCAGATGGGCAACAAGTGAATGCTATCATGGGAGGCTGGCAGCGTCAGCACGTAATTAATGACCTTCCAGAAGGAGCCGATCGTCCGAACGTTGATACCGACCATGTTACTCCGCTTCAGCCACGCGCCATCTGAATATACGGCGGCTGGGCTTTGGATAGTGTCAGCCGGATCTAGTGCCCGCCGTAACGCATCGTTGCCCAGTCGCTTGTGCAACATCTCGAGTGTTTGATAGACTGTAAGCTGGACGGCCGTCTGCGGTAGCAGGTTAGCCAGAAACGACGCCTGCCCTGATTGATAGTCGTTTACATACGCCGTGTAGTTCTTATACCAATCGGCTTGCAGGTCATTGATGGTGGTAGGCATAGGACAAAGATAGAAAACATACGAACAGCCGAACTGTTCAGGCTTCCGCTTCTGAAACAAGACCGACGTTCCGTATTTATTGTTTGGCGGCTTCTTCTGTTAACAGGCCATCCGTTTGCATACCTGTCATCTGTACGTATTGCTGACCAGCCACTCGTCCGACGGTTGCCGATCCGGTAAAGGTCAAAACTGTTTGTCGTACGTATCGTTTAGTGTCAATAGCGAGCAGGGAATGAATATGCAGGACGTTATTATTATTGGTGGGGGATTGGCGGGTCTGGTCAGTGCGTTAGAACTGGCGCGGGCCAATCACACAGTCACACTGATTGAACGAAAGACCTATCCTTTTCATAAGGTTTGTGGGGAGTACGTCTCAAACGAGGTGCGGCCTTATATCGAGTCGCTGGGTATTGATTTAATGAGATTAGGGGCAGCTGATATAAAGCGGTTTCAGGTGTCAGCCCCATCGGGACGGCTGCTCGAAAGCCCCCTCGACCTGGGCGGTTTCGGCATCAGCCGCTATACCCTCGACTATGAGTTGTACACCCTTGCCCAAGCCGCCGGTGTTCAGTTCATGCTGAACGAGCAAGTTGAAGACGTAACGTTCGAGCAGGAGCGCTTCACGGTTCAGCTTACTGACGGTCAAGCGCTGGAAAGCCGGTTGGTGATCGGGGCTTTCGGCAAACGTACCCGGCTCGACAAAACGCTTAATCGGTCGTTTATGCAGCCCTCCGCACCAGCGCATCGGTCGCCTTACATTGGAGTTAAGTACCATGTTGTCATGGACTTTCCCGACGACGTAATCGCGCTGCATAATTTCGCGGATGGCTACTGCGGCATGTCGGCCATTGAAGACGGTAAGTACTGCGTGTGTTATCTGACAACCCGCGAAAACCTCCGGCAATTTGGTAACGTCGCCGATATGGAGCAGGCCATTTTGTGTCAGAATCCTCACTTGAAAGCCGTTTTTCAGGAGGCCGATTTCTTATTCGACAAGCCCGAAGTCATTAACGAAATATCGTTTGCTCCCAAACGAGCCGTTGAACACCACATGCTGATGGCGGGCGATTCGGCGGGACTGATTACGCCCTTGTGCGGCAACGGAATGGCCATGGCCATTCACGGTGCTAAACTGGCCAGCGAGTTATCCGACGCTTTTTTACGTAGCCAACTCGAACGATCCGAACTCGAACGACGCTACCAACGCAGCTGGTCGGCTATGTTTGCCCGTCGGTTATGGGTGGGTCGAAACGTACAAAAGCTGTTTGGTCACCCCTGGCTGACGGAAGCCGGTATATGGGCTTTTGGTACGTTTAAGCCTGCCCTGCGAAGCGTGATGCGGCAAACGCACGGAGACGTGTTAGCGGTATGAGAGTATGTCTGTTCGCGGGCCTGGTCAATACGTTCGTAACACCTTCAACCGATGGTTTTTGTTAACCCGGATATGCGGATTACTGATCCCGTGGAACAAGGCTCCACTTAGTACCAGTGTACCGACAACGGGCAGGGTGTTTGAATAAAATCCTCGGTTATTGATCACATCGGCCAGCAGATACACGCCCCCAGCAATGGGAAAGAGTGTTCCGGCAGCCGTCACGAAGGGAATTCGGCGGTGGAGCATAATTTTCTCAACTTCGTCAAAGCGAAACGATACGGGCTCGTCGCGATTCATGACTTCGTTTGCCACCAGAATGCTGAATGTGCTGTCGGTAACCTCATACAGCGTCTCACGATATTTCTCTCCCCGAGCTTTAAAATGAATTTCATCGCCTTCGAAGTAACGGTACCGCCGGAAGCCACCCAGCGCATGGTTTACGTCGAACGCCAGATAACGCGACGGGCGTAACAAAGCAGAATAAGCCGTACCTCTCCGTTGTAGAAGTTGTTCGGTCGTAAGCGTATCCCGGGGTTGGGCTAGTGAGTTATGAGGTATCAAGAAAGAGCAATAACTAATTAAAAGAATGGTGAGCAATCGGGCAAACGAGCGGTTCATAAGTGAGTTACGTTACGTTTTAGATTGCAGTATAACGGAAAAGTGGAGCCATTGGCTGTTTTTTTAGCAAAGTTTAACCCATTCGCCAGGTGTTGGCTAATTTGCGCCCATGATTACTGCCAACCAGCTCCGTTCCTTTACCGAACAGATTTTTATTGCCATCGGCTGTTCTGAGGCTGACGCTCACTTAGCCGCCGACGTTTTGGTTAGTGCCGACCTGCGTGGGGTAGACTCGCACGGCGTGGCTCGTCTGCCGGGCTACGTTCGGCTCTACGACCACGGCCGCATCAACCCTCAGCCGCACATTCGCGTTGTTCACGAAACCCCCTCCACTGCCGTCGTTGACGGTGACCGGGGGCTAGGGCTCATTGTTGGTCCCTGGGCCATGAACATCGCCATTGAGAAAGCGCGTAGCGCTGGCACCGGCTGGGTCGCCGTGCGTAACTCCAATCACTTCGGCATTGCGGGTTACCACGCCCTGCTAGCTGCTGACCACGACATGATTGGCCAGGCCATGACCCATGCCGCCCCGCTCGTGGCCCCAACGTTTTCGCTGGATAAGCTTTTGGGTACTAACCCTATCGCGGTGGCCATACCAGCCGCCACCGAGCCAACCTTCCTGGCTGATTTTGCGTCGACAGCGGTGGCCTATGGTAAACTCGAAATTTTACAACGAAAAGGGCAGGACATTCCACTGGGCTGGGCTCAGAACGCCGAGGGTCAACCGACTACCGACGCCAACGCCATTCGGAATGGCGGGGCTTTGCTGCCCCTGGGCACCGACCGCGAACACGGCAGTCATAAAGGGTATGGTTTGGGAGCAATCGTCGATATTTTTTCGGGCGTGCTGTCGGGTGCCAACTATGGCCCATGGGTACCGCCGTTTGCCACCGCCGGTTTCATGCAGGCTAACGAAGGGGTCGGTCAGGGCACTGGCCACTTTTTTGGGGCCATGCGTATTGACGCCTTCCGGCCAGCGGATGAATTCAAAAGCCATATGGATACCTGGATTCAGCGGTTCCGACAGGCGAAAGCTGTCGAAGGGCATCAGGTTCTGATTCCGGGCGACCCTGAGCGAATAATGGAGGCCGAGCGGTTAGCCAACGGCATTCCGTTAGTGGAGCCAGTGGTCCAGAGTCTTACCGATTTAGGCGAACGATTTAACGTAGCGTTATAAACCTCCGGCCGCCAGGCAGGTTACCTTAAGAAGCTGTTTAAGCGAATCGTTAATAAACTAATTGGTATGCAGTATCGAAACCTTGGCAAAACCGGTTTTTCTATCTCAGAGATTAGCCTTGGCACCTGGCAGGTAGGCGGCAAATGGGGCGACTCGTTTAGCCACGACAACGCCGATCAAATTCTTAATGCCGCCGTCGACTCGGGTGTTAATTTCATTGATACCGCCGACGTGTATGGCGATGGGGAAAGCGAAAAAGCGGTCGGCCGACTCGTTCGTTCGCGAACAGAGCGGATCTACGTTGCCACTAAATGCGGCCGACGTTTGCAGCCACACGTTAATGAAGCCTACCAGCCTAAAGTCCTGCGCAACTTCGTGGAAGACAGTTTGCGTAATATGGGGCTGGAAACACTCGACCTGATTCAGCTCCACTGTCCACCCACGGAGGTCTACTACCGCCCCGCAATCTTCGAGGAGTTTGACCGCCTGAAAGACGAGGGAAAGATTCAAAACCTGGGCGTCAGCGTCGAGAAGATAGAAGAGGGGCTCAAAGCGATTGAGTTTCCGAACGTACAGTCTGTGCAGATCATCTTCAACATGTTCCGACAGCGGCCCGCCGAATTGTTTTTCGAGCAAGCCAAACGTCGGGAGATTGGCATCATCGTTCGAGTGCCGTTGGCGAGCGGTCTGCTAACGGGTAAGTTTGACCGAAACACGAACTTCTCGAAAGACGATCACCGAAATTTTAACCGCCAGGGCGACGCGTTCGACAAGGGCGAGACCTTCTCGGGCGTCGACTACGAAACCGGATTAGCCGCCGTCGACGAGCTAAAAGCCGTCTTTCCTGGCGCCCAAAACGTAGCCCCCGATGCGTTACGTTGGATTTTAACCTTCGACGCAGTTAGCTGCATCATTCCCGGTGCCTCCAAACCCGAGCACCTGGCATCAAACTTACAGGCTATGGAACGCCCGGCACCATCCCCCGAACAAATGGCGGCAGTTAAGAAAATCTACGACGAGCGGATCAAAAATCCGGTTCATTACTTGTGGTAATTCGGCTCACGCCGTGAATAGGACTACGGCGTGAGCATCCAGCTTACTTTCCAAAGAAGATCTGGAAACCGATACCAAGCGAGAAATAGTTTGATGTTGACGCTGGGGAATCTATTGGCTGCCCGGTAACATCAAAGTAACCAGAAGCACTTTTAA
Organism: Spirosoma soli; assembly: GCF_042684525.1. NCBI lineage: Bacteria > Pseudomonadati > Bacteroidota > Cytophagia > Cytophagales > Cytophagaceae > Spirosoma > Spirosoma soli. The sequence goes on from NZ_JBHULN010000002.1 coordinate 99,031, forward strand.
AGCGGCTATGAACGTAGCCTAACCCAGCGTTTAGTGCTACGTTGTTGTTAATAAAATAAGCGAGACCTACCGACGGCGACAGGCTGGATGTGTATCCTTCCCCCTTGTAATCCTGGCCACCACCTGTATTTCGCTGCCAGGTTTTTGAGTATGCGTAAGACAACCCCACATAAGGTTTGAGTTTGGCATCGCCAAAATAGTAGCGAACAAAGGGAGACAATCCGATACCGGAGTTACTAGCCTTGATACTTTGGTATTTATTAGTTGATAAACTTAAGGGTAAGCCGGTACCAACAACCAGGTTTTTGGCAAAAAAATAGCCTGCAGACGGCGACAAACTCCCAGAAAACGAATGATAGTTATTCTGAGAACTGTATTGAAAATTACCTACACTTACCCCAACCGTCCAGCGGCCTTTCTCCGTTTGGGCCGTAACCGCCGAAATACTTGTAATCAATAAGCTCATTATAAGAAGTAATCTTTTCATAACTGTATCTGGTTTATAGTCGTCCGTAAGGATACAACATTATCATACGTAGTTGTAATTGGTTCTTAAAATTAACACTACGTTTAATTGACTTTTTCGGCGGTCATTTTATACAAAGCGACGAGAACATTTTAATTATTTGGCTGTAGACCCGATTAGCAATATATTGTTGCATGAAACGTAAACCCACCATGCAGTTCCAATCGCAAGCGATGAATGGCATGAGTCAATCGCAAAGTCAGAATTCAGCCAATTTCTCATTTACCGATTATCAGACCGAGAGCTTCTTCGACGAAATGTTCGTCAGCGAAACGCAGGTTCGGGCGGGTTACGTCCCCTTCCGGCAACGCGTTGAGCAGCTCACCCGCGAAGACATTATCGGCCGACAGCACGCAGCCGAGCGGGCACTGATGAGCATGGGCATCACGTTCAACGTCTATTCGGAAGGAGAAGGCACGGAGCGTATCATGCCCATTGACATCATTCCCCGAGTCATTGAATCGGCCGAATGGAATCAGCTGGAAGCCGGACTTATCCAGCGTATTAAAGCCCTGAATATGTTTCTGGATGATGTCTATAATGAGCAGCGCATTTTGAACGACGGCGTGGTTCCTCGCGACCTGATCGAGTCCAGCAAATCCTTCCTGCAACCCTGCTTAGGCGTAAAGCCCCCCAAGGGCATCTGGTGCCATATTACCGGGACCGACCTTATTCGGGGAGACGACGGGCAGTTCATGGTGCTTGAAGACAACCTCCGTTGCCCTTCAGGCGTATCGTACATGCTTGAGAATCGAGAGCTTACCAAGCAAACCTTCCCGGAAGTACTTGCCCAAACTGGCGTTCGGCCTGTATCCGACTACCCCACCCGGCTGCTGCAAATGCTTCAGTTCATTGCTGACCGGCCTAATCCAACTGTAGTAGTCTTAACACCGGGCATCTATAACTCGGCCTACTTTGAGCATTCCTATCTGGCCCAGCAAATGGGCGTTGAGCTGGTCGAAGCCCGTGACCTGGTCGTATCAGGTGGCTACGTGAAGATGCGTACCACAAAAGGCTTTCAGATTGTCGATGTCATCTATCGACGCATCGACGATACGTTCCTGGACCCGAAGGCCTTCAATCCTGATTCGATGATTGGCGTACCGGGCATTTTCGACGTTTATAAGAAAGGGCGAGTAGCATTGGCCAATGCCCCCGGAACGGGCGTAGCCGACGACAAAGTAATTTACGCATACGTGCCCCGTATTATCCAGTATTATCTGGGCGAAGAGGCTATCATTCCCAACGTTCGGACGTACATCTGCCGCGAAGAAGAAGATTGCCGGTACGTAATGGAGAATATTGAGCAGCTGGTGGTTAAAGAAGCCAATGAAGCCGGCGGTTACGGCATGCTTATTGGCCCTAAAGCTACTCCGGAAGAACATGAGCTGTTCCGGCAGAAAATCCGGGAAAACCCCCGTAATTACATCGCCCAACCGACTATTTCTCTGTCGAGAGTGCCGTGCATTGTAGGCGATCGTGCAGAAGGACGCCACGTTGATTTGCGCCCTTACATTCTTTACGGCGACAATGTCAATGTGATTCCAGGTGGCTTAACGCGTGTGGCACTACGCAAAGGTTCGCTGGTTGTCAACTCCTCGCAAGGAGGTGGCGGTAAAGACACCTGGGTACTGTATTAAGCCAGAGTCATTTCTTAAAATTACCAAACTACCTTTCAACAACTATTTGGTAGAAAAATAGCAAAACTTGACTGTTTACCCCTGGAAAGGAATATACTTTTCAGGGGTAAAATCGTTTTGAGTAAAATGATGCAAACTCTATGCGCTTAGTGTATACAATTGGGCTGCTGAGCCTGCTGATGGGTGCCTTACTATGGCCAACCGTTAGCCAGGCTACGCACGTGCGGGCCGGAGAGATCACCACCCGACGGATCTCGGCCACCTCACTCACTTACGAGATTACCTTTACCGCCTATTACGACGAACAGAGAGGACGAGATGCAGCAGGACCACCAGCTGATACGTACACCATTTGCTTCGGCGATGGCACCTCGGCACCAGTAACCCGTTTACCGAAACGGTTTATTAACGGCGGTACATCTTCCATCAATACGTATCGAATTAACCACACTTACCCTGGCGGAGGACCGTACACCATCTCGGTAACGGTAGCAAACCGCAATGCAAACACTAAAAACCTGCCTCAACCCAGTGAACTTATCCGTTTCTACGTATCGACGACGATTCTGATCAACGAACCCTTGGGTCTCAACTCCACGCCGGTCATGCTCAACCCGCCCCTTGACTCGGGACGCGTCGGCCAGCGCTTCTGCCACAACCCGGCCGCCTTTGACGCCGATGGCGACAGCCTCGCCTTTCGATTGAGCGTGCCCCAGGAAGGCCTCACTGACAATGGATGCCGAGGACGAACTATCGCTGCGTATCAGGACCCGACCCGCTTCAGCCGCACCAGTGAGACCGGCGGCTCACCCTCCTTCTCCATCGACGCCCGTACCGGCGAGCTCTGCTGGGACGCCCCCGGCGAGGAAGGACAGTACAACTTCGCCTTCATCGTTGAGGAGTGGCGAAACGGCGTGCTCATCGGCGAGATCACCCGCGACATGCAGATCGTCGTCGTCGACCAGCTCAACCGAAGACCCCTGCTCCAGCCCATCCCCGACCTCTGCGTCACCGCCGGCGCCCTCATCACCCAGCCCGTCACGGCCACCGACCCCGACGGCCAGCGCGTCATCATCACCGGCTTTGGGGGCGTCTTCAACCTCGGTCAGGACCGCCAGCCCCTGCCCCCCGGCCAGCTCATCGCCCCCGACTACGCCAGTCTGACCAACAACAACCAGCCCCTGGCCCAACCCGCCACCGTCACCTTCCGCTGGCAGACCAACTGCAACCACATCCGACAGGCTCCCTACGACGTCACCTTCAAGGTCAACGACGTGCCCCCCAAGCCTGCCGTCTCGCTGGTCTCCTTCCAGACCTTCCGCATCCGCATCATCGGCCCACCGGTCCAGAACCTGACGGCCCGCCCCATCGCCAGCGGCCCCACCGGCCGCACCATCCAGCTCAGCTGGAGCCCTTACAGCTGCTCGCCCCCGGCCACCGCCCCTGACACGGCCGCCCTGCTGGTCTACCGCAAAGAAGGCTGTGGCCCCTCCGATCCAGGGGCCTGCACCACCGGCATACCCGCGGGCTACACCCGGATCGCCAGCCTGCCCCTGGGTGCCACCACCTACACCGACACCAGCACCCTGCGCCGGGGCGTGAGCTACTCCTACCGCATCGTGGCTCAGTACCCCGGCTTCAACGCGGGGGTCAGCGTGGTCTCCACCCAGGCCTGCCTGGAGCTGCCCCTGCTGGCCCCGGTCATCACCCAGGTCACCGTCGACTCCACCGGTAGCCGCACCAGCCCTACCCCTACCCAGCCCCGGGGCCAGATCACCGTCCGCTGGACCCGACCCCTGGGCCTGCAGGCCGGCGACCTGGGCGGGCCCTACCAGTACCGACTCCAACGGGCACCGGGCCTGGGCGGCACCGCCTTTGTGCCCATCGCTACGATCAACACCAGCCTCCAGCCCGGCACGGCCGACACGGTCTACATCGACCGCAGTGTCAACTCCGCCGACAGCGCTTACACCTACCGCCTGGAGTTCTACTACACCGAAGCCAGCACCGGCCAGCTCACCCGGCTGGATGTGACCGAGCCAGCCTCCTCGGTGCGGCTGGGAGCCAGCCCGGCCAACCGGCGCATCGGCCTGAGCTGGCAGGCCAGCACCCCCTGGAGCAACGACAACCAGACCCATGATGTCTACCGCAGCCGCTCAGGGCCCCAGGGGCCCTTTGACCTCATCGCCCAGGTGCCCGTCACCAATGCTGCCAGCTACACCTTCGTTGATGACGGGGGGGATGCGGTAGGACCCAGCACGGCTGGGGTGCTCTCAGCCGACTCCAGCTACTGCTACCGGGTGATGACCCGGGGCCGCTACCCCGATGCCCAGCTCAGTCGGCTGGGCCTGCTGACCAACTACAGCCAGCTTCTCTGCGCCCAGCCCGCCGACACCACCCGCCCCTGCCCACCCCGGCTGGGGCTGGACTCTTTGAACTGTGCCAGTCTGAGCTCTGAGAGCCTCTGTGAGCAGACCCAATTCACCAACCAGCTGCGCTGGCAGCCCACCACAGGGCCCAGCTGCGATGCCAGGGTGGTGGGCTACAAGCTCTACTTCGGCCGCTATGTGCAGGACAGCCTGGCGCTGCTGAGCGAGCTGGCCACTCCCACCACCAGCTTTGCCCACAGCAGTCTGAGCACGGTGGCGGGCTGCTACTACGTGACGGCGGTGAACAGCCGGGGGCTGGAGAGTGCGCCCTCCAACAAGGTCTGCAACGAGGCCTGCCCGTCGCTGGTGCTGCCCAACGTGTTCACCCCCAACGGGGATGGCAAGAACGATGTGTTCGAGGCAGCCCGGTGCCCTCGGTTTGTGGAGGGGGTGGAGCTGGTGATCTTTAACCGGTGGGGGGCCAAGGTGTACGAGGCCAGCAGCCCCAGTGTGAACTGGGACGGGCGAAGCAGCAGTGGCAGTGAGCTGCCCAGCGGGTTGTACTACTACCAGGTGCGGGTGCGGTATGCGGTGGTGGACCGCAACGCGCCTGCTCAGCTCATCAAGGGCTGGGTCCAGCTCCTGCGAGAGAACGTCACCATTCGATAAGACAAGCACAGTACAAACAGAAAAGGTGGGAGTTGTAACGCTAAGCAGTTTGTAGCGGTGCAACTCCCACCTTGCTTTTTATACCTGTAACTTTTACGCCAATTCGTATACTGTTATTCGTTCGTAGCCCGAAATAGCATTAAGAAATTTCAGTAGTATTACGTCTGAAGCTCCTGCTTATCAGGGATTATTTCTGAAATAATTACATAGGGAGAACAAACCGGTTCAATAGGTCAGAAAATACCTTGCTTATCCGAAAAGGAACACACTTTTTATGATGTAAATCGTTGTAATGAAAATGATGCAAACTCTATGCGCTTAGTGTATACAATTGGGCTGCTGAGCCTGCTGATGGGTGCCTTACTATGGCCGACCGTCAGCCGGGCTTCGCACGTGCGGGCCGGAGAGATCACCACCCGACGGATCTCGGCCACCTCACTCACTTACGAGATTACCTTTACCGCTTATTACGATGAGACACCTGCTGGTAAGACGGCGGCTGACCAAGCGGAGTCTTACCCAATTTGCTTCGGCGATGGCACCTCCCAGACGGTTAATCGTTTGCCGCGCACGTACATTAACAGTAATACATCCTCAATCAATGTGTATCGGGTCATTCACACTTACCCTGGTGGAGGACCGTACACCATCTCGGTGACGATACCAAATAGAAATGCAAACACCAAGAACTTGCCGCAGCCTAGTTCCGATATTAGATTCTTTGTCTCAACGACGATTCTGATCAACGAACCCTTGGGTCTCAACTCCACGCCGGTCATGCTCAACCCGCCCCTCGACTCGGGACGCGTCGGCCAGCGATTCTGCCACAACCCAGCCGCCTTCGACGCCGATGGCGACAGCTTAGCTTACCGACTCAGTGTACCAAAGCAAGGACTTACCGAAGTTTGTCCACAGAATCGTCCCATCCCGGCGTATCAGGACCCGACCCGCTTCAGCCGCACCAGTGAGACCGGCGGCTCACCCTCCTTCTCCATCGACGCCCGTACCGGCGAGCTCTGCTGGGACGCCCCCGGCGAGGAAGGACAGTACAACTTCGCCTTCATCGTTGAGGAGTGGCGAAACGGCGTGCTCATCGGCGAGATCACCCGCGACATGCAGATCGTCGTCGTCGACCAGCTCAACCGAAGACCCCTGCTCCAGCCCATCCCCGACCTCTGCGTCACCGCCGGCGCCCTCATCACCCAGCCCGTCACGGCCACCGACCCCGACGGCCAGCGCGTCATCATCACCGGCTTTGGGGGCGTCTTCAACCTCGGTCAGGACCGCCAGCCCCTGCCCCCCGGCCAGCTCATCGCCCCCGACTACGCCAGTCTGACCAACAACAACCAGCCCCTGGCCCAACCCGCCACCGTCACCTTCCGCTGGCAGACCAACTGCAACCACATCCGACAGGCTCCCTACGACGTCACCTTCAAGGTCAACGACGTGCCCCCCAAGCCTGCCGTCTCGCTGGTCTCCTTCCAGACCTTCCGCATCCGCATCATCGGCCCACCGGTCCAGAACCTGACGGCCCGCCCCATCGCCAGCGGCCCCACCGGCCGCACCATCCAGCTCAGCTGGAGCCCTTACAGCTGCTCGCCCCCGGCCACCGCCCCTGACACGGCCGCCCTGCTGGTCTACCGCAAAGAAGGCTGTGGCCCCTCCGATCCAGGGGCCTGCACCACCGGCATACCCGCGGGCTACACCCGGATCGCCAGCCTGCCCCTGGGTGCCACCACCTACACCGACACCAGCACCCTGCGCCGGGGCGTGAGCTACTCCTACCGCATCGTGGCTCAGTACCCCGGCTTCAACGCGGGGGTCAGCGTGGTCTCCACCCAGGCCTGCCTGGAGCTGCCCCTGCTGGCCCCGGTCATCACCCAGGTCACCGTCGACTCCACCGGTAGCCGCACCAGCCCTACCCCTACCCAGCCCCGGGGCCAGATCACCGTCCGCTGGACCCGACCCCTGGGCCTGCAGGCCGGCGACCTGGGCGGGCCCTACCAGTACCGACTCCAACGGGCACCGGGCCTGGGCGGCACCGCCTTTGTGCCCATCGCTACGATCAACACCAGCCTCCAGCCCGGCACGGCCGACACGGTCTACATCGACCGCAGTGTCAACTCCGCCGACAGCGCTTACACCTACCGCCTGGAGTTCTACTACACCGAAGCCAGCACCGGCCAGCTCACCCGGCTGGATGTGACCGAGCCAGCCTCCTCGGTGCGGCTGGGAGCCAGCCCGGCCAACCGGCGCATCGGCCTGAGCTGGCAGGCCAGCACCCCCTGGAGCAACGACAACCAGACCCATGATGTCTACCGCAGCCGCTCAGGGCCCCAGGGGCCCTTTGACCTCATCGCCCAGGTGCCCGTCACCAATGCTGCCAGCTACACCTTCGTTGATGACGGGGGGGATGCGGTAGGACCCAGCACGGCTGGGGTGCTCTCAGCCGACTCCAGCTACTGCTACCGGGTGATGACCCGGGGCCGCTACCCCGATGCCCAGCTCAGTCGGCTGGGCCTGCTGACCAACTACAGCCAGCTTCTCTGCGCCCAGCCCGCCGACACCACCCGCCCCTGCCCACCCCGGCTGGGGCTGGACTCTTTGAACTGTGCCAGTCTGAGCTCTGAGAGCCTCTGTGAGCAGACCCAATTCACCAACCAGCTGCGCTGGCAGCCCACCACAGGGCCCAGCTGCGATGCCAGGGTGGTGGGCTACAAGCTCTACTTCGGCCGCTATGTGCAGGACAGCCTGGCGCTGCTGAGCGAGCTGGCCACTCCCACCACCAGCTTTGCCCACAGCAGTCTGAGCACGGTGGCGGGCTGCTACTACGTGACGGCGGTGAACAGCCGGGGGCTGGAGAGTGCGCCCTCCAACAAGGTCTGCAACGAGGCCTGCCCGTCGCTGGTGCTGCCCAACGTGTTCACCCCCAACGGAGATGGCAAGAACGATGTGTTCGAGGCTGCCCGGTGCCCTCGGTTTGTGGAAGGGGTGGAGCTGGTGATCTTTAACCGGTGGGGGGCCAAGGTGTACGAGGCCAGCAGCCCTAGTGTGAACTGGGACGGGCGAAGCAGCAGTGGCAGTGAGCTGCCCAGCGGGTTGTACTACTACCAGGTGCGGGTGCGGTATGCGGTGGTGGACCGCAACGCGCCTGCTCAGCTCATCAAGGGCTGGGTCCAGCTCCTGCGAGAGAACGTCACTATCCGATAGAAAACAAGGCATACAAAAAGGGGAGCTGGTTCACGTGAACCAGCTCCCCTTTTTGTGTTTAACAATCATTATTTCATGTTGTGATAGACCGTCTGCACGTCGTCGTCCTCTTCGATACGTTCGATCAGTTTTTCCACATCGGCGGCTTCTTCTTCTGTCAACTCTTTATAATCATTAGGGATACGCTCAAACTCGGCTTGTTTGATCTCGTACCCTTTTTCTTCTAAAAACTTCTGGATAGCACCAAAAGCGGTAAACTCACCGTAGATAACGTATTGATTCGTTTCTTCGTCGAACTCGACTTCGTCTCCACCAATGTCAATTAATTCAAGTTCAAGCTCTTCCTGATCAACGCCATCGGCCGGAATTCGGAATACTGACTTACGATCGAACATAAAGTCGAGCATTCCCTGGGTGCCTAAACTACCACCTAGTTTATTTAGATAGCTCCGGACATTAGCCACCGTACGGTTATGGTTGTCCGTTGCCGTTTCGATCACAAGCGCAATGCCGTGCGGAGCATAGGCTTCATAGACAATTTCTTTGTAGTCCTCCTGCTCTTTCGACGACGCTTTTTTGATAGCTCGGTCGACGTTCTCTTTCGGCATGTTAGCCGCTTTGGCATTTTGGATTATAGCGCGGAGCCGACCGTTCGTATCTGGGTCAGGGCCACCATTTTTAACAGCGATAACGATGTCTTTGCCGATGCGGGTGAAGGTCTTGGCCATCTGCCCCCACCGCTTCATTTTTCGGGCTTTCCGGTATTCAAATGCGCGTCCCATTATGATGAATTGATTAAAACACAGAGAATACAGAGGTGAGCACGGAGGTAACAGAGCTTGGTTGTGCTCTCTGTGTAGTTCTTTGTTACCTCCGTGTTTAAATGAATTAATTTTTCACTAATTCTTCTTCGAATTCAATGATTTCCTGCCCTCTGAGCAAGTCTTCAAATGTCTCACGCTGACGAATCAGGTAGGGTTTACCTTCGTACACCATCACTTCGGCCGGGCGTAGGCGGGCGTTGTAATTCGACGCCATGCTAAACCCGTAAGCGCCGGCGTTCTCGAACGATAACACATCGCCCGTCCGAACTTCGGGTAACTGCCGATCTGTGGCAAAGGTGTCTGTTTCGCAGATATACCCAACAACGGTATATGATTTTTCGGCACCATTCGGGTTCGACAAGTTTTTGATGTCGTGATACGCATCATACATCATTGGCCGGATCAGATGATTCAGCCCAGAATCTACCTGAACGAATGTCCTCGTCGGATTCTCCTTCACTACGTTTACGCCCGCCAACAGATGTCCGCTTTCACTGACGAGCAGCTTACCCGGTTCGAAACAGAGTTCGAGTTCGCGGCCGTAGCGCTCGCAGAAACTCCGAAAGGCAGCTGATACTTTCGCCCCTAAATCAACGAGGTCAGTGGCGTAGTCACCTTCGCGGTAACGGACCTTAAAACCACTGCCAAAATCAATGAACTTCAGATCTGGGTAATCCATCGCCAGGTCGAACAATACATCAGCGATTTTCAGGAACGTATTACCGTCTTTAAAATCAGAGCCGGTGTGAATGTGCAGCCCTACAACCGGAATACCATACTGACTGATAATGGACTTGATCTGATCCCGATAGTCGATAGGAATACCAAATTTAGAATCGCCATGCCCCGTCTGAATTTTGAAGTTACCGCCCTCGGCAATACTGGGATTGATTCGGAGAGCAATTGGATATTGGCTACCGTAAGTTTGACCGATTTGTTCGAGCAGCGGCAGGCTGTCGGCGTTCAGCTGCACCCCCATTTCGAGGGCCTCCTGAATTTCGCTCCAGGCGTTTCCGCTGGGCGTGTACATGATCTGCGAGGGTTCAAAGCCAGCCAGCTGGGCTAACCGAGCCTCATTAACCGACACCACCTCGACATCAAGTCCCTGTTGCCGCATCAATTTCAGGATTGATACATTTGTAAGTGCTTTAGCCGCGTACTTTATCTTTAAATTAACGCTACGGTCTGGTGTCCCAGAAAAAGCAGACCGCAGCAAGCCGATTTTTTCGATAATTTTGTCAGCATCATATACGTATAATGGCAGACCGAACTCTTCGGCTATGGCCAGCGCGTCAACACCCTGAATCGTATATTGGTGGTTCTCTAGTTGCATTTGTCACAAATTAGGGTGCAAATATAATTCTTTCGCCTTTGTCTTGCAGCTAAAGACTGCTAATGACTGTTTTATGAAACACGTTCTTTTTCTTGGGTATGCCCTTTTCATGGGGGCTTGTCTGGCTCAGTCTCCCCAACAAAGCAGAAAGGTTAAACGCCCTCCTGCACAAGCAACAAATCCGCTTCAATCGGGCCCAATGGTAGGCTACTCAGACATGCGGGAAGTAATGCTGTGGGCACAAACCAAACAGCCCGCCCGGGTGCAGATTCGTTACCACGAAGCCGGCAAGCCGACGCCGGTTTATCTAACTAATGAAGTACAAACAAACCAGCAAGCGGCTTTTACAGCCCACCTGCTCGCCGACAAGGTGGAACCCGGAAAAAAGTACGAGTACAACGTGTTGATCGAGGGCCGAATGGTGAGCCTGCCCTACCCGACAACGTTCCAAACCCAAAGCCTGTGGCAGTGGCGGACCGACCCTCCGACGTTTCGCTTCGGCGTCGGAAGTTGCACTTACGTCAACGAACCTGAGGTCGATCGGCCCGGCACGCCTTATGGTGGAGGCTACGAAATTTTTACGGTCCTGGCCGCCCAAAAGCCTGATTTCATGCTCTGGACCGGCGACAATACATACACGCGCGAAGTCGACTGGAACAGCCGGTCGGGTGTACTTCGGCGATACACGCACACGCGTTCGTTGCCCGAAATGCAGCCCTTGCTGGCGGCTTCGCATAATTACGCCATTTGGGACGATCACGATTACGGCCCCAACGACTCCGACCGGTCGTATTGGCTGAAGGCCACAACCCTCGATGCTTTCAAGCTCTTCTGGGCAAATCCCAACTTCATCTTTCCGGAAAGTTGCGCGGGTACCTTCTTTTGGAACGACTGCCAATTTTTCATGCTCGACGACCGCACGTTTCGTGCGCCGGATGACATGACCGACGGACCAGATAAAGTTTACTTTGGCGATAAACAAGTGCAGTGGCTGCTTGATGCCCTGATTTCGAGCAAGGCTACGTTTAAGTTTATCGTGACGGGTGGGCAGATCATCAACCCGACAAAATCATTCGAGAATTATGCCATCTACGGCACCGAACGCGACCGGCTGCTGAAGGCCATTGCCGACGCCAAAATTCCGGGCGTACTTTTCATAACCGGCGACCGTCACCACAGCATTTTACACAAACAGGAACGTAAAGGCCTGTATCCGCTTTACGACGTAACAATTTCGCCACTGACATCCAGCCCGGCTAAACCGCTTCCCGAAGAACTAAAGCAGGATACTTACGTCGACGGTACGCTGGTCACCGATCGCAATTTCAGCATGATGACGGTTAGTGGTCCGCTGAAAGACCGGGTGCTGACCATCAAGGTGTATGACCAGAAAGGCACCGAGCGCTGGAGCCGCGATATTCGGGCGAGCGAATTGAAGTGAATCTAAATTATGATTAAATGGCGGTTGTATAGTTGTTTACATTAATGGTGCGCTATATATGTAGCCAATAATTGTTCAAATCTACCAATGTGAGTGTGAACATTTACCAGCATGTCGTCGGCTTTTTGAGTTTTTGCCTGCAACTCCTGGTAACTTATTTCCTGGCCCGTTTGACTGGTATAATAAACCCCGTAAGCAAGTAATTTTCTTAGCAAGAGAAAAACAGTGTTCCACTCCGGAAACTCGTGATGCAAACCATGCAACTGCTTTTGAGTTTCTCCAGCATCAATTCTATTAAAGTATTTTCTAATTGTTTGTATCTCTTGATTGCTAAATTCTATAGTCATCCGTTGCAAAGTTTGTGGGCATTATATTGGACCTGTTTAGGATTTAACAAAAAGGATAAAAGTCAGGCATTTTTTGTCATCCCGACGCAGGAGGGATCTTCTCTAGCCGGAGGCTTTCAGCCTCACCCGAAGATCCCTCCTGCGTCGGGATGACAAAAAATGCTCCCGAACTGAAATCCTAAACAGCTTCATTACTAGTGATGTTTGTTTTGCTAGTTAAAACGAAGGAGTCTGTTGTTATTCTTAAGCCTTTGTCACTTTCGTCATTAATAATCAACCACGACTGTATAGTACGGATTCAATGACAACCAACTAATAACTTCTATTCGATGACCTTACAAATTTTCCCCGACCACGATACGCTGTCGCAGCATACGGCGGAACATATCGCGGCCGTCATCAATCAAAAACCCGATGCAATGCTATGCCTGGCGTCGGGCGATACGCCGATTGAAACGTACCATCGGTTTGTGGAGCTAATTAAAGCCGGACGAGCCGATATCAGCCGCTGTACGTTTATTGGTCTTGATGAATGGGTTGGGTTCGGGCCTGAGGATGTGGGTAGTTGTTCGTATTACGTGTTCCGCGACCTCTTCATACCCCTCAACCTCCGGCCTGATCAAGTACATACGTTCAACGCCAAATCTGACGATTTAAAAGCAGAATGCGGCCGGATCGACGCGATAATTGACGCCCACGGTGGTCTGGATTTACTATTAGTGGGCATGGGCATGAACGGCCATATTGCGCTCAACGAACCCGGTACGCCGTTCATCAATGGCTGCCATGTGGCCGAGCTGGCCGAAAGCACTAAAACCGTCGGCCAAAAATATTTCGCGCAGGAAACGACACTGAGTCAAGGCATCACGCTTGGTTTACGTCATCTTACACAGGCGAATGAGGTAATCTTGTTAGTTAGCGGATCAAAAAAAGCGGCCATGCTTAACGAAGCACTGACGGGACCTATAACTGAGCAGGTACCGGCCAGTATCGTGCAGACCCATCCCAATGCGCGGGTCTGGGTCGATAACGCAGCCGCTAGTTTACTACCCCAATCGTAATCATTTATTGGCATTAACCTTCATTCATAGTATGTTCAGCAACGAATACAATCCATTACTATGAATGATCACCGAATGACGATTAAAGGCCTAAACTACCGCACTGAAATTCTGGCGGGCATTTCCACCTTTTTGGCAACGATGTACATCATTGTTGTCAATCCGTCCATTCTGAGTCAGGCCGGATTACCGTTCGGTGCGGTACTAACGGCCACGGTGCTGCTTTCATTTTTTTGCAGTTTGATGATGGGGTTGTATGCCCGCAACCCGATTGTCGTGGCCCCAGGTATGGGACTCAATGCCTTTTTTACGTTTACCGCGGTGAAAGGCATGGGGCTTCGACCGGAGATTGCGCTAGGTGCTGTGTTCTGGGCAGGCATTTTGTTTTTGATATTGTCGGTAGGCAATATTCGATCAGCCATTGTGCGGGCTATTCCACATCCTCTGCGCTACGCGGTTTCGGCCGGTATTGGCTTGTTCATTACGCTTATTGGGTTTGAAAACGCCAGATTCATTATTGCTAACCCGGCTACGTTAGTTGGTATTGCCCGCTTCGACGATCCTATCGTCCTGACGTTTGTATTTGGTCTGTTACTAACAAGCATTTTGGTCGTGCGAAACGTACCGGGTGCCATCATCATTGGTATTGTCCTGACGACATTGGCGGCCTGGCCCATTGGACGGCTCTGGGGCGACGCATCAGCAGTTAACTTCGGGCAAAAAACCTTAGTAAATTTACAAGGCGTTTGGGCAAGTCCAGATTTTAGCCTGTTGGGTAACCTTGATTTAGTAGGTTCGTTCAAGTGGTCGCTTTGGCCGGTTATTTTCGCGTTTGCCTTCACTGATTTGTTCGATAGCTTGTCGACCTTCGTCGGCGTTGCCGAAGCTGGCGACTTGTATGATGCCGATGGTCAACCCCGTAACCTCAACCGAGCGTTGCTTACCGACGCTATGGCCACGACGCTGGCGGGTGTGTTTGGCACTAGCCCTGGTACGTCGTACATCGAGTCGGCGGTGGGCATTGCGCAGGGCGGACGAACGGGTTTAACGGCAGTAGTGGCCGGGTGCTGCTTCTTGCCGTTTTTGTTTCTATCGCCGTTGCTATCAATCATTCCTGCCATTGCCACTGCACCAGCGCTGGTGCTAGTCGGCGCTTTCATGATGAAGCCCGTTACCCGCATCGAGTGGGGGCAATTAGACGATGCGTTACCCGCTTTTTTGGCGCTGGTCCTGATTCCGTTTAGCTATTCCATTACGCAAGGGCTGATCTGGGGTTTTTTGTCGTGGACAGTCGTGAAAGTAGCCGTGGGTAAAGGGCGCGAAGTCTCCCTAGGCTTATGGATTGTCGACGCTTTTTGTATACTAGCCCTAACGACCGGGCAATAAACCGGTAAATGAAGGATATTTGTAGGTCAACGTAACTTTGTTTGTCAACTAACTTTGTTTAATGAAAAATTTATTTTGGCTGCTCCTGCTCTCATCGCAGCTTACGCTTGCCCAACGATACAAGCCTCAGCCCATTACGGCGCTGCTTGGCGCATTCGATGAAGAAGTTAAGCTCGTGCAGCAATCCCTGAAGAACCCGAAAACAGATACGCTTAATGGTATTGCCTTTACCACCGGTTCTATTGGTAATCGCCAGGTCGTCGTTGCCGAAACGGGTATTGGCAAAACGAATGCAGCCATGACCACTGCCTTTGTGCTGGCGTACTTTCGTCCTGAACGGATCATATTCACGGGGATAGCCGGTGGCGTCAGTCCGGATCTGCAACCGGGTGATATTGTTATTGCCCGGCTGACCGGCTATCATGATTACCACAGCGTTACGTTCGAGCAAAAACCAACCAATCAAACCCGCGATGCGATAAGCAAGCGCATGAATCCTGCTTACTTCCCTGCGGATTCTTTACTCCTGATAAAAGCGGTGGCTACGGCTCAGAAAACTACATTCGAGCAAATTCCGTTTACCTCACGCCCACCTTCTGTGGTGACGGGCACTGTCGTGACGGGTGACGAATTCGTAAATTCAGAAGCGCGGGTTAACCAATTACGGACGGATTATAAAGCAGACGCTACCGAGATGGAAGGAGCCGCCGTTGCACAGGTGTGCTATCAGCAAGGTACCCCATGCTTAGTCATTCGCAGCTTGAGTGATAAGGCCAACAGCAACGCCCGGCAGGACATGCTCACCTTTTATAAGACAGCAGCCCGTAATTCAGCTAAGTTGGTGCTGGCTATCGTGCAGGCGTTATAGTATACACATCTTACACAAAACAGACCATAAGAGCGGGCCTTACCCTCGAAAAAGTGCTATCTTCTTGATAGCACCTCCCCTTTTTGTGATCTTTGAGCATCACCTATACGATCACGGGACCACTTGATGATTAATGAAATCACTCCTGTACTCACCAATCCATTTCAAACCTTTTGGTGGGCAGGTTACGAATGCACCGACCAACTCAACTGCTTCGGCAACCGCGTAGATTTTCTACCGCTGACAGGTCATCTGCAATTGATCAAAGAAGATTACCAACACCTTGGCCTGTTCAATATCGGAACCGTGCGGGAAGGTATTCGCTGGAGCCAGATTGAGAAGATTCCTTACCAATACGACTGGACCATTGTTGAACAAATGATGGTAGAAGGGCACAGACAGGGTATTCAGCAGATTTGGGATCTTTGCCACTTTGGCTATCCAGACGACCTTACGCCCCTGCACCCCATGTTCGCCCGCCGGTTTGCGGCTCTGTGCCGGGCGTTTGTTCAGTTCTACCGCGATCGCTATCCTTACGATCAGCTCATAGTAACCCCTATTAATGAGGTTAGCTTTATGTCGTGGTTAGGGGGCGATGCTCGTGGTACGTCACCGTATTGTGTTGGGCAGGGCTGGGAAGTTAAGTACGGCCTGATGCGAGCGTACATCGAAGGCGTAGCAGCCATGCGCGAGTTAGACCCCACGATCCGGATTCTGACCACCGAGCCTTTAGTACAGATCGTGCCGCCCATGAATGCCACGGAACAGCAAATACTCGACGCAGCGGTTGAAGACGAGTATCAATTTCAGGCAGTTGACATGCTGGCCGGACAAATGTGCCCAGAGCTGGGTGGCTCGCCTGCATTTTTAGATATTCTGGGTTTTAATTATTACTACAATAATCAGTGGCTATTGGGCCTGGGCAGTTTCTTACCGTGGAACGATACGCCCCCTGACCCTCGCTGGGTGGAGCCCCGTTGGTTGTTTACGAAAGCCTACCGACGCTACAACCGGCCTATCGTACTGACAGAAACCAGCCATCCGGGTATCGACCGACCGATCTGGATTGACATGATTGGCCGCGAGTGTGCCGCTGTCATTCGCGACGGTGTTCCGTTATGGGGTGTTTGTCTGTACCCGATCATCGACCGTCCCGACTGGGATCACCTCGACCGCTGGCACCAATCCGGCCTGTGGGACGCTGATTTAACGACAACCCCACCGGGTCGGGTGTTATACAAACCTTACGCGAAGGCATTGCTGAATGCGCAATCAACCGTAGCAGCTGCACTGGCAGAACTGGCCGATCCAGCCGAAAAAATGATTACGTTTTAATAAAATAATAAGGCTTTTCCGAACTTGGCTCGAAATAAAGGTAACTTAATGTGGTACAATACGTTATGGTCTACCTCACAACCTTATAGCCAATGAAGATTCCTCTGCTCAGCCTTTACCTAGTTTACAGTGCATTTAGTTCAACTGCCCTACTGGGCCAGAAACTGAAACCCGGTTTCGATAAAGCCGAATACATTGAGCTTTTGAAAGTTTCCGCACGGTTTGGCGATTCTACCTACATTAACGCGTTCCCTTCCCCTCAGCAGTTTAAACCGGTATATCGGTCTCCTATCGTTGGTCTTGACAATCGCTGGGACCTATGGACCAGTAATGAAGGTATTGCCGTGTTTAGCATCCGAGGTACTACGCAAAACAGTGTGAGCTGGCTGGCTAACTTTTACGCAGCCATGGTACCCGCCAAAGGCGAGATTCAACTTACGGATCAGGAAAAGTTCGTGTACGAACTGGCTGCGGGCCCCAAAGCAGCCGTGCACGTTGGCTGGTTAGTGAGTACGGCATTTCTGGCGAAAGACATTCTGCCCAAACTGGACTCATGTTATCGCAGCGGCATTAAAGACGTAATCATCACAGGACACAGTCAGGGCGGGGCCATTGCTTTTCTGCTCACGGCTTATCTCTACAATCTGCAAAAACAGCAGCGCATTCCGGCTGACGTTCGGTTTAAGACGTATTGCAGTGCAGGGCCAAAGCCAGGCAATTTATATTTTGCTTATGAATACGAAGCGGCTACGCAAAACGGCTGGGCCTATAATGTCGTTAACTCAGCCGATTGGGTGCCGGAGGTGCCACTTTCAGTACAGACGATTAACGATTTCAACGAAACGAATCCGTTTAAGGGCGCTCCTGGCATTATAAAAAAGCAGAAACTCCCCAGGCGTATTGCGCTCAAGTACGTCTACAATAGTTTAAGCAGACCAGCCCTGAAAGCGCAGAAGAATTACCAAAAGTACCTGGGTAAACTAGCCTCCAGAACCGTAAAGAAAAACCTGAACGGCTACGTACCACCAGCGTATTATAACAGCAATAATTACGTTCGGACTGGTAACATGATCGTTCTCCTGGCCGACAGTACGTATTACAAGCAATATCCGGACAGCAAGGAAAAGATTTTCACCCATCATTTCCACCCGCCTTACCTCTATCTGGCGAACAAACTACCGTAATGGTTGAATGAAAAGTTGGCTTTAGTATTACATTTATTTACAACTATGAAGTTGTAATGAGGGTCAATGGTGAAACTCCTTCTCACAAAGCCTATGAACTACATGATCGCCTACCTGGCTTTTATCGGACTAATTTTATCAGGTTGCCAGGATAAAAGCACGGAGCCGGTTAAAACCATTGACCTGAAAACATTCCAGCTCCAGACACCGGCTAATTGGCAATCGATAGCCCAGATAGGATATGATTCGCAGGTTGGCAGCCTAACCAACGGGCGGGATTTGCTGAGCTACGATTATGGTTGGTACTCGTATGACTTAAGGAACGAGGTGTCTCCCGACTACGTCCGAACGAACATGGTCATCGATGGGCAGACCGCACTACTGGTCCGGCCCAAACGACGAGGGACAGGGGTGATTGGTATTTATTTACTGACGAAGAACCAAAACCGATTTGTCATGAGCGGAACCAATATTCAGGACGAAGCAACGGTGCTTAAGATCTTTGAATCGATCACGTTTCAATAACGGCTTGTTCTCATCACCGACTTACAGATAGAGCCGAACCATTTTCTGCCAGTCAGCGGCCTTATGCGCCCGTCCGTCCCAAATGTATAATTCGTGAGGAACCTGTTTAGCCGATAAGGCTTCGCTTAAGGCAAGATTGCTGTTCAGAAAGGGGTCCTCCTTGCCTATTGTCATCACAATCTCCATCCGACGCAGTTGGCTTAGTATTTGTTCGTCGTTCAGATTAGGCAAGAAATGATTAGGGCTATGAAAATAGATTTCATCGTCGTAGTAATTATCGAACAAGCCCCGAAATTCAGCGACCGGCTCTGACAGATCATACCGACCGCTGAGGGCCACTACTTTCCCGAACCACTGCGGATGTCGAAAAGCAATATTGATTGCGTGATATGCACCCAGACTACACCCATGAGCAATCATGAACGGCTGCGGGTTCTTCAGACGCGACAGCGGCAGCACTTCATTTAATATGTACTGCTCATACTGACCATGTCGGCGAATGCGGTCCTGAGGAGGTATGTACTTATTGTATACGCTCTCCTGATCAACGCTGTCGACGCAGAAAAGCTGTAAGCTTCCACTCTCTAATGACTCAGTAAGTGCTGAAACAAGCCCAAAGTCTTCGTAGTCAAAGAACCGCCCTTTCCGCGTAGGAAACACCAGAACTCTAGCTCCCGAGTGGCCAAAGACGAGCAACTCCATGTCGCGGTCGAGATTGGGACTAAACCATTTATGATACTCACGATGCATAATGTTGGCCTTAGAGAGCAGCGAAGTTCTAGTGTTTATATCGAACTAGACGTGGTCATTTGATGAACAAATCGTTAAAATATCTCGGTCCGGCCTTCTAATACCTGCTGCCATACTTTATACCCCGATTTATTCAAGTGCAAACCGTCGTTTTCGAACAGCTCCCGACGCGGCCGACCGTCGACACCCAGCAGTGGCGATGTCATATCAATCATACGCCAGTTGGGTAGCTGTTTAATTTCATCCGCAATAAGCTTATTTGCGTAGCGGATTGGACCAGCAATGTTCCAACGAGAAGGACTGATCTTGATCGACAAATACGTCAATGATGTATTGGGGAGTAACTGACGCGCTTTTTCGGCAAAAGCGCAGAAAAACAGAAAGACTTCTTCCGGATGTCGGCCATCGCCAAGGTCATTGTCGCCAGCATAAAATACAATGGATTTAGGCGCAACCGGCACCACTAGTCGCTCGAAGAACCAGGCGCAAGCGGCTAGTGTTGATCCGCCGAATCCTAAATTAAGTAGGTTGGTTTCGGGAAAATCCTGCGCCAGTGTTGTCCAGAGCCGAACGGATGAACTACCATAAAAAACGACCTGAGGTTTCCCTCGATGCTTACTATCAAGTGTTAATGAACGGACATTTGCTTCAAGTTGCCGTACTTCGTCTTCGTACCAGAGCATCTGGTTAAATTTATTGTGATCCGTTTTCGCCTGTTGGCTACTCACAACGTAATGAACTAAATTACACCACCATCGCCATACATGCTTACCTGAATAGGTGCACAAATGCTAATGGTTTTCTTTAAATACTTTTAATCGGCTCAACTGTTTTCTTATCTGCTTCTGCGGCCAATATCCACCGCCGTATGATGCCCGCCAACGGCCGGAACTCGATCAAAAACCCATCGTGGCCATAGAGCGAATCAATTTCTTCATAAGCAGCTTCAGGAATATGGCGAGCCAAAAATTGCTGCTCCGAAGGCGGAAATAACAAGTCAGACCGAATCCCAACCACCAATGTTTTAGCTTTAACCTGGCCCAAGGCATTTAGGATGCTCCCCCGGTTACGTCCGACATTGTGCGAATCCATTACCTTAGAAAGCGTCCAGTAGGTAAATGCATTGAACCGATCGGCTAATTTATCACCCTGATAGCGCTGGTAACCGGCAGCTTTGTAGCCATCCAGTTGTTCGTTATTGTCAAGAGCTTGAGTAAACCCATACGTATCATAATTACGGTACGAAATCATAGCCATTGCCCGGGCAGCTTTCATACCGGCTACGCCTGCATCATCGCGCCGTTCGCACCAGGTAGGGTCAGCCTCAATGGCCATTCGCTGCGCTTCGTTGAACGCAATGCACCAGGGCGAAGCTACTGCACTGACGGCAATCAGCACTAGGTTTTTGATAAGATTAGGTTGCGAAATCGCCCATTCCAACGCCTGTTCGCCCCCTACTGATCCACCAATGCAGGTTTGTATCGTTTCGATACCCAATTCCTGACGTAGTAAATCCAGCGCGCCGACTATATCACGAATCGTGATTGACGGAAAATCGTGATAATATGGCTGCTTAGTAGCCGGATTGACCGACAAAGGACCCGTGGAGCCGTAGCAGGAGCCAAGCACGTTAGCACAAACAATAAAATCTTGCGCTGGATCGAAAAATTTTCCGGGTCCAACCATGCCACCCCACCAGTCGCCGGCATCGGCGTTGCCCGTTAAGGCATGGCATATCCACACTACATTAGAGGCATTCTCGTTCAGTTTACCGCGCGTAGTATAGGCCAACCTGAAACCGGGTAAACTTTCACCCGACTCAAGCGGAAAAGAGTATTTATAGTCGAAATATTGAAGCTCCAAAACAAAAAGGTTTTCAGTTTACGGTTTATGGTGGCCGACGCAGCACTACTCAACTGCCTCACTTACCGTAAACCGTAAACTATTCAAACTGAAACCTACGCTAAAGTCGGCTCGGCAATCTGGGCAAAAGCCTGTTCTAAGTCAGCTTTAATATCATCGATGTGCTCAATACCCGCCGAAATACGTAACAAACCTGGCTCAACGCCCGCGCTGGCCTGATCTTGTTCGCTTAACTGCTGGTGGGTGGTCGACGCCGGGTGAATAATCAGCGTTTTAGAGTCGCCAACATTTGCCAGGTGACTCACCAGTTTCAGGCTATTCACGAACAGGTCAGCGGCCTCCTTGCCACCTTTTACTTTAAACGTAAACACCCCACCGAACCCACGCTTTAAGTATTTTTTGGCCAGCTCATGGTATGGGCTACTCGCCAAACCGGGGTAGTTCACGAGTTCAACCTGCTCATGTGCTTCGAGCCACTGCGCCAAAGCGAGTGCGTTCTGCACTGTTCGGTCCACCCGTAACGAAAGCGTTTCCAGCCCCTGCAACAACAGGAACGAGTTGAATGGACTAATGGCTGGGCCCCAGTCGCGAAGCCCTTCCACACGAGCCCGGATAATAAACTGAATGTTGCCAAACGGCCCATTCACGCCAAACACGTCGCTGAACACCATGCCGTGGTACCCTTCCGAGGGTTCGCTGAATTGTGGGAATTTGCCATTGCCCCAGTTGTAATTACCACCGTCGACAATAACCCCACCGATGCTCGTACCATGCCCACCGATCCACTTCGTTGCCGATTCGACTACAACGGCTGCGCCGTGTTCAATAGGTCGGAACAGGTAGCCACCAGCCCCAAATGTATTGTCGACAATGAGGGGCAAATCGTGTTCTTTAGCAACGGCAGCGATTGCGTCGAAATCAGGAATATTGAAACCAGGATTACCGATCGTTTCAAGATAAATCGCCTTGGTTTTGTCGTCGATGAGCTTAGCAAACGATTCGGGTTTGTCGCCATCCGCAAAACGGGCTTCGATACCAAGACGTTTGAACGAAACTTTGAATTGATTATACGTACCGCCGTAGAGGAACGAGGTCGTTACGAAATTGTCACCTGTACTCAGAATGTTGCTCAACGCAATGAATTGGGCGGCCTGACCTGACGCTACGGCTAAAGCTGCCACTCCACCTTCCAGCGCTGCAATGCGCTTCTCAAATACATCGGAGGTGGGGTTCATGATTCGCGTGTAAATGTTACCGAACGCCTTCAGCGCAAACAGGTCAGCTCCGTGAGCCGAATCGTTAAATACGTACGAAGTTGTTTGATAAATAGGTACCGCCCGTGAATTGGTGGTTGGATCAGCTTCCTGCCCAGCGTGCAGTTGTAACGTATCGAAATGAAGTTGAGAGGACATTATTTATGGGGGTTTATGATTTACTCGTGAGACTAGTAAATAGGCTGTCGATTGTTATTGACTCAGCCACAACTTATTAATTACATGAAATAAGCGTATAGCACACCAAACCCTCCCAGTTTGCGTGGCGTTGTGTTGATCAGTGCTTAGCAGGCCCCGAGGGGCATACAGCGTCGGTTGTAGAGCATGTGAGTATACGATTTATATTCCCTAATTTCCCGCCTGAGCGGTTACTTTAGGCAGGAGTTAGCACCTTGCCATGGGGTAGGTTGCCAGCGGTTCACAGAGCCTGATCTCTCCCCGCTTCTTTATAAATCAATTCGCGTCGGCGCGTAGAAAAGTGACGCGTAGCAATTGACTTGATGCCGCAAGTATACTAGTCAAACGGTGTGAATCCAAACGCAGTCCGGTTTTTCTGCTTGTTATTTAATTTTTCAGTTTTCCCACTTCCCGGTCATTTGTTTACTCGGATCGTTGCTTATTTTTGTGCTAAGACACCTATGCCAATGAGTCAAACATATCGTTATAACCGTGAAAATGCCACTCGGGTGGCCGGTACGACAACGCTGAAGGACGCCATTGGGCAACTACTTAAGGCGTATCAGCTCCAGACTCGGTTCAACGAAACGTACTTGGAGGCATTCTGGGGCCGAATGATGGGGCAAGCCATTGCCTCCCGCACGAACCGGCTCTACGTTCGCGACCGGAAGCTCCACATCGAAATTGCCTCGGCCCCGTTACGTAACGAACTCGTTAACGCCAAGCAAAAGCTTATTCAATTAGTTAACAAGGACATGGGAACCGACGTGATTGACGACGTCGTGTTTATCTAGACTTGTTTCTACAAGAAATTTTTCTGGGCTGTTCTTCTAGAATTGAATCAGCAGATTTTTTCGTTCCTGCTGTAATGTCAGAGGCTCATCCACAAACTGGGCATTCAACGACAGCCGTCGACACATAGCCATCCACTCCTGCTGTGGAATAACGAGAAAGCCATTTTCTTTTCTGATGTTGTAGTACGACGAGAACCTCAGTCGAAAAAGTAGTTTCAGCATTGTCAGCAGCTTACCCTGACGTAACGACCTTCCCAGAATACTAAATACGTCCTTGAGTACTCCCTCCTCCACGATTAAGTCGCAGACGAGTGCTTTGGCACCGGGGGCCGCTACCTGCTTGATGTTGGCCAGCAATTGCTCTACTTCGGCGGCATTTCGGTAGTACTGCACCACACTCATCACAATAATGACATCGAAACGCTGGTTTGCTACTGGCTCAAAATTTAAATAATCGTCGGCCGATAAGTCGTGGAAATACACGTTAGGGTGATTGGCGTGTTTGGCTCGCCCCACTTCGTTGTAGCGCTTAGAAATGTCTAAACCATGAATTTCACCAACACGGCTGTGCCAGGCATCTTCTAAATTGCCGGGGCCGGAACCAATATCAAGTACTTTCTGGGATGATGATAAAGGAATGTACTTCTCGACTCGAGCCAGAAAGTAACCGTAATTGGTTGTCATGGAGTCGTCAAACTCATTTTCTTTCTGCCAGAAGTCAAGCCAGGTCGAAGTCATTATGGAACGTAGCTGGGTTATGTTGATAGGTGTGTTTTCCGGAGTCTACGAGTACACCAGGGCATCGGGCTCATGAAGCAAATATGCCTTCGGCGCTGGTTTGTGCATTAAATAAACCACCCGAAACCAAATGAGAACGCAAGGTAACGCTTTAAGTACGTATGGTTTCACAAATTGCTCTCGCAGAAAAGACGGAAATATGTCACTTGGCGATAGCACCGTTAAGACGAAGCAACTAATCATGAGCCCACGATCCAGCCAGGTTTGCGGACAACAGAACCACCAGCAAAGTACCCCCGTAACGGCCGTTATGTAGGTAGGTGACTCAGAAACCGGATTGAAAATAACCTGAAATATCAGTACAGACGCAATCATAAGCAGTTGAAATGACCGTTCCTTATACCTGTTAATATGCACATAAACCGTGCAAAATAGCAGTACCCCCAGTCCAATAATGATTGCCGTCGAAACCTCGGGCGATATAAAGATGTGAACTAACCGATGAATAGACGTATTGGCCCACTTGTCATGGTCCGACTTGATGAGTAATTGGCGAACCCACATCTCATATTGCCAGAGCAGTTTAGCCGGCGAGGTCAGCAGAATGGGCAAAGCGCCAAGCACTATGCCCCAAAACAGCATTGACGCCAAAAACCGGAGCCGCTGCGGATACAGCAGAAACAAAGCTGCTGCTACTAAACTATAGATCTTAATATTGAAGCCTAAGACAACAAAAAACGCAGCCCAAAACGGTTTTCGCTTCTCGAAGCTCATAAACACGAATAAGGGAATAGCCCCGATCAGCGGATTGGTTTGACTGTTGACAAGCGACGTGAACAATTCGTGCAGGCCGAACCAATACCCAAACACCTTTTGCTGTTTGGGTAGCGGCATTCGGTACAAGGCATACACCCAGACGCCAGCGAACAAAAATTGCCAGATAAATAAACCGACTGAATAGGGCAGCGCAAATACGGGCGCAAACAAAGCCGCAAACGTAGGGGCGTAGTGGTAATGATCAGAGTACTCGTCAGGATAAAGATCGTATAAACTTTTACCGTCGAGCAGGTGATATAACGAATGATAAAAGATACTGTAATTGTTGGAGCCTTCCAAAAATACAACCTTGATGCTGGCCAGCAACGTAAGCGAAGCATACACCCAAAAAATGAAGCGGTAATCGCTGAACAACGGTTTCCTAAAAAAAGACAACATCACTTCTGAGCAAATACAATCGGTTTAGATAATGTGTACAACCGAACCAGTATAATAGTAGCTTCTCGAACTAGTAGCATTTCACAAGACTAAAGCAAACTCACCCATAGTACTGAACTCACCAAACTGTTTTAAATAGCGCAGGAGATTCTCTACACGGTCGAGCAGTATATCGCGGGAGTGACGACGAACATAGGTGGGAATCTTTTCGTAGGCCGACAAATCTGTAAATTCCCAGGGATGAACATAGAGATTTAGGAATCCATCTGTTTTTAGCGTTTGTCGGCAAAGCTGCTTGTAATAAGCAAACGGAAAATTTTTCAGACTTAGCCAGAACAAGGGTAAACGGACTGTAGGAGTCACTGAGGCCGGAATTTGCCAAACCTCCGCTTCCCGAAACGGATGCCTCGACTCACCCCAATGGTTATACCGGCCAGGTAACCAGGTCGGATGAAGGGAAGAATTATATTGATACCCGGCCTCACGCACGTCATTGGGATCAACGTAACCCATTCTCGCTCGTCGGAAACCAGTAATAGGCTGATTAAGTAATTCCTGCAACGCTAACCGAGATTTGAGCAGATCGGCCGGTTCAAATGTTGTATGGAAATACCCATGCGAGGCAATTTCGTGTTTGCGTGCAAGCGCTTTGATTAATTCTGGCTCGTGCAATGCATAGTTGGCTGTTGTGAACAACGTAGTACGAGCCCCCACAACGTCGAACCGTGCGGCCAGCAAGTTGAGTCCTCTTGTCGAAACAGCTATTTGTTCATCCATAGGAATGTCATGGCCAAATTCAACAGCGGTATCGAACTCTTCTACATCGACGGTGAATAGTATACGTTTTCCTCGATCTGGGCTTGCCATATAGTTTCGGTCTCCTCTATCTCGCTCGTATCGTTAATGATGTAAGCAGGTCGCTGCTTTACTTCCACAAACGTCTTGCCCAAATATACGCCGATGATACCGATCATAATAAACTGTACACCGCCAATTAAAGCCATCAGCACAACCAACGTTGTCCAGCCCGAGACAGTCGCATTAGTAAAGAAATACTCATACAGCACCTCTGCGCCAAACAGGGTGGCAAACAACGACATACCGAACCCAAGCAGGACTGACAGGTACAGCGGACGGGTAGAAAACGACGTAATGCCCATTGCTGCCAGCTTAAGCATCTTGCGGAATGAGTATTTTGAACGCCCAGCGTACCGGGCCGCTGGCTCATACAGGACTCGGCATTGTCGAAAACCCACCCACGATATAGCTCCGCGCAGAAAAAGGTCGTTTTCTTTAAACTGGTTGATGGTATCTACTACCTTCCGATCAAGTAATCGAAAATCGGCAGCGCCGTCTTCAATCTGCAGATTAGAGACTTTACGAAGTACGCTGTAGAAGTATTTCGACGTTGTGCGCTTAAACCAGGATAGTTTGGGGTCAGCCTGCCGAACGGTATAAACCACTTCGTAGCCCTCGCGCCACTTGTCGATCAGTGTCGGAATTAATTCGGGAGGGTGCTGCAGATCAGCATCGAGGCATATGACCGCTTCTCCCCGAGCGTTCTGATACCCCGCCCGCAGCGCCATTTGATGACCAAAGTTACGGGAGAACGAAAGAAACCGAACCACGGAATAGGCTTTGCTCAATTGCCGAAGCACGTAGCGACTCTGGTCAGAGCTTCCATCGTCTATAATCAAGATCTCATACGATTCGTACGGCTTCATTACATTCATCAACCGATGAACCAACACAGGGAGGTTTTCCTCCTCATTGAAAGCAGGGACAATTAAACTTATCATTCCTTGATAAGATTTCATACTATATTCGTCATCAAGTACCGTTACGGACGGTTTTTTAAAAATTTTCGCTAAAATAAGTACTTATACTCACCAATCTACTTATCATCAGATTAAAGTTGGCTTAAACTTGCCTTATATATCTTATAGCCTTCTAGAAATAATACCTTGTGAAAGCACAATCTCCTAATACACGGCCAGTTACAAAAAATCTAGGTGGTATTAATAGTACATTAGTTGAACAGGAAGAACGACGCCAAGATTTAGGATTTGGAACTAAGCTCAACGATGCCTATTCGCGGCTGATCAACAAAGATGGTAGCTTCAACATCAACCGGGTTAACGATTCGTTTTGGGATCGCCTGAATCTGTACAACCGGCTCATTACTATGAGATGGTCCAAGTTTCTGGGACTTGTGCTGCTCTTTTATGTAAGTGAGAACCTTGTGTTTGCCTCCTTCTACATGCTAGCTGGCCCCGAAAATTTACGAGGTCTGCTGGATGTTACAGATGGCAGTACGTTTGGCCAGTTCTGGGGTGCTTTTTTCTTTAGTGCTCAAACACTAACAACGGTGGGTTACGGCCACATCAGCCCCGTTGGTTACGTAACCAGTCTCATTGCCGCTTTTGAATCTATGATTGGCTTACTGGCGTTTGCTCTAGTGACTGGATTGCTGTATGGCCGTTTCTCCCGACCAGTCGCCCACATACGTTTCTCACGTAACGCTGTCTTTGCTCCTTATCTCGATGTAAATGGCTGGATGTTTCGAATTATCAACACACGTTCGCACCAGCTCATTGATTTACAAGTGGAGGTAACCCTTTCTCGGTTGGAAGCTAAACCGGACGGTACCCGTTATCGTCGGTATTACGGACTGAATCTGGAACGTGCCAAAGTCACGTTTTTTCCGACCAATTGGACCCTGGTGCATCCCATTACCAGCGAGAGCCCACTGCATGGCTGTACGCCTGAAGATCTTAAAGAATCTGATGCTGAATTCTTAATTTTGCTACGAGCCATGGACGATACGTTCTCTCAAGTGGTACATACCCGCTATTCTTACCGTTTCGATGAGGTCTTATGGGGTCGTAAGTACCGCGTTATGTTTGATAGTAGCCATCAGGGAATAGTAAGACTCGATCTAGATAAGTTAGACGATACAGACCCAGCCCCTCTGAACTAGTTTACAACAGTGGTTCTCGTGGTAATAAAGGCTGATAGTCGCTAAATACGATACATCTCAAATACGTTAATCATTTTGCAAGTTCCTGCTTTTTTGCGCCCCGGCGATACAGTCGGAGTGTTAGCGCCAGCCAGTTGGTTTCCATACGAAGAACTGGCCGATGGCCTACGTATTCTTCGCGATGACTGGCACCTTCGGGTAATTGAAGGTGAAAGCTTACAGGCTATTGATGGTCCTTTCGCCGGGCCAGATGAACTCCGGCGAGCCGATTTACAACGTTTTTTTGATGATCCCTCTGTTCGGGCCGTCTTTGCCGCTCGGGGTGGATATGGTTGCTACCGAATTGCCGATGGGCTGGATCTAACAAACGTACGGGCTAAGCCTAAATGGCTGGTCGGCTTTAGCGACGTAACGGTACTATTAAGTTTACTGTATAATAATGGTATCGCCAGCTTACACGGGCTCATGCCCAGGCAGTTCGGGCATCCAGAGCGCTCGGAGTCGCTGGAGACCGTACGACAGTGGTTATTCGGAGAAACACCAACGCATTATTCTGTCCCTACCCATTCGCTGAATCGACTCGGCAGCGCCAAGGGCCCACTTGTTGGTGGCAACCTCACATTGCTCGTCAATTCACTTGGAACACCAACTGACTTAAAGCTGGATGGTGCTGTTCTTTTTATTGAAGACATCGACGAGACACTTTTCTCGTTAGATCGTATGATGACGCAACTAAAGCGATCAGGGCGTCTTTCATCACTCGCAGGTTTAGTAGTTGGCCAGTTTACCGACATGCGCGAGAACCTTTCGCTACCATTTGGAAAGAATGCCTTCGAAATCATTGCCGAGAAAGTGTCAGGTTATACCTACCCCGTATTGTTTAATTTTCCGGCCGGGCATGTTGACTATAACCTGGCGCTACCTATTGGTGTGAACATAGAATTACAAGTCGATGGCGAACAAGGGCGACTCATCTTTGGAAATCTGTAACTACACATGAGTAAATTTTTTCAATCGGTGATCTGGATTACGGGGGCCTCATCTGGCATCGGAGAAGCTTTAGCGCTGGAACTCGCCCATCATCAGATTAAGTTGGTACTATCGGCCCGGCGACAGGACGAGCTGGAACGCGTAGCCCTGCAAACCGGTTTGCCCAAGTCGGATGTAATGGTCCTGCCAATGGATATGACCGATGTAGACAGTTTGCCTAACCACGTGGAAGCAGTCCGGCAACGCTTCGGACGAATTGATTATGTTTTTCAGAATGCGGGCATTACGCAGCGAAGTACAGTCGTTGATACTCGATACTCGGATTATCAACGACTGATGAACGTTAATTTTTTCGGGGTTGTAGCGCTGACAAAAGCAGTTTTGCCATTCATGTTAGCACAGAAAAGCGGCCATTTTGTGGTGACAAGTAGTGTGGCCGGAAAGATAGGAACTAAACAACGCTCGGGATACTGTGCCAGCAAACATGCTTTGCATGGCTTCTTCGATGCGCTTCGGGCGGAGACCTACGACGATCAGATCCGGGTGACCATTATCTGCCCAGGCTACATTCGGACTCCCCTCTCGCTCCATGCCATTAGTGCGAACGGCCAAAGTCACGGCAAGATGGATGATAACCAGGCAAAAGGCATGGCGCCTGACAAATTTGCCCGTCAGCTATTAAAAGCCGTTTTACAAGAAAAAGAAGAGGTCTACATTGGCGGTACAGAAACGTACGGCATCTACTTAAAACGCTTCTTACCTGGTCTGTTGTCACGCATTCTACGAAAGCGTCAGGGCGTGTAAACGGGGTAAACACAGAGGTCACGGAGTTAGCAGAGAATAGAATGCGCTCCGTTTACGCTGTGATTTGTTCCATGACCTCTGCGTTAAAAATTACTTTCCGCTAGCAGTCGCTATTTTACCCGACTGCTCCATGTAATCGACAGCGAGATGGCAGAGAGACTTCATTCCTAACACAAAGCAACTCTCGTCGATCTGGAAGTCAGGTGTATGGTGTGGTGCAGCATCTTCTACCTTTTTTCCCTTGCTCATTCCGCCCAGGAAGTAGAAAAATCCCGGTACTTTCTGCTGATAAAACGAAAAGTCTTCAGCCCCGGTCTGAGCCGGTGTGATTTTAACGTTGTTTTTCCCGGCTACCACTTCAAGCGTTGGCACCATCTGGTCGGTCAGTTTGGGATCGTTATAAGTAACCGGGTACATGATATCAATTTTCACATCGGCCTTCGCTCCAGCACTTTCGGCAATGTTTGTGGCAATCTCATTAATCCGGCGGTGAATCGTTTTCTGCATGTCGCTGTCCAATGAGCGAATCGTACCAATCATGTTTACCTCCTCCGGAATAATGTTTTGCCGGATACCGCCATGAATCGCTCCAACCGTAACAACAGCCGCATTCTCGGTCAGCGGCAGATTACGGCTAACAATGGTTTGAAGCCCCATGACGACCTGCGACGCCGTAACGATTGGGTCGACGCCCGACCAGGGCGATGCGCCATGCGTTTGCTTACCTTTTATTTTTATGGCGTATTGATCAACGGCTGCCATCGTCGCGCCGGGCCGATATTTAATGGTACCGACTTCCGTTTGCGAATTAATGTGCAAGCCGAAAATGGCATCTACTTTGGGGTTTTCTAACACACCCTCTTTTACCATCAGATAAGCCCCACCTTCTTCACCCGCGGGAGCCCCTTCTTCGGCTGGCTGAAAGATAAATTTCACTGTCCCTTTCAGATCACTCTTTACGGAAGCCAGCACTTCGGCCACCCCCATCAGCATGGCTACGTGAGTATCGTGCCCGCAGGCATGCATGATTCCTGTTTGCTGACCGTTGTACTCGGTCCGTGCTTCTGATTTAAACGGCAGATCAACTCGCTCCGTTACGGGCAAACCGTCCATATCAGCCCTGAGCGCTACAACGGGGCCAGGCTTGCCCCCTTTTAGTAAACCAACAACTCCGGTTTTTCCAACACCGGTCTTAACCTCCATGCCTAAAGCTTGCAGATGGGCCGCCACTTTTGCCGCCGTTTGGAATTCGCGATTGCCTAATTCGGGGTGCTGATGAAAGTCGCGACGCCAGGTTACCACCTTTTTCTCCAAGCCTTCGGCAGCTTTATCAATGCGGCTGTTAAGGGCAGAAACCTGACCCAATACGGTCTGCGCAGCCAAAGATGTCACCAAAAGTACACTAATTTGCAAACTACGGCCGTTCATAAAATTGTTCAATTTTAATTGTATGTACATTTAGAAGGCAATTTACATTTTTACCCGAAGAATATATTGCTTCTTGCATAATTATGTTAATTTTGCTGTCCGTTGCATATTTTTTCTAAACAATTCATCTAACAATCTCTCATGAGAAAACTTCTATTGGGAAGCTGGTTGCTCTCATTATTGTTCTGTTTGCCCGTAGTGGCCCAGGACATTACAGTGAGCGGCCAAGTCACTTCATCAGATGACGGCTCTCCCCTACCGGGTGTGAGTGTGCAAGTGAAGGGTACAACCCGTGGTACGACTACAGATGCCACTGGTAATTATCGCATAAGTACCGCAAGCAATGCACGTTTAGTATTCAGCTTTATCGGTTTCACCAGCCAGGAAGTTGCTGTTGGCAACCGCTCGACAGTAAGTGTCAAACTAGAGAACAGCGCAAATGACCTTACCGAAGTAGTCGTTACAGGTTACGGCGGTACCGTTAACCGGCGTGAGTTCACCGGAGCCAGCTCGAAAGTAGCGGGAGCTACAGTAGCTAACCTACCGGTCGGTAGTTTTGATAAAGCTCTGGCGGGCCGGGCAGCCGGCGTCCAGGTTACGTCGGCCAACGGCGTACCAGGTGGTGCAATTCAGATTCGGGTCCGGGGTATTGGTTCGATCTCGGCGGGTAGCGATCCACTTTACGTAGTTGACGGTGTTCAGTTGAATACGACCAACAACTCAACCTTCACCAGCAGTAACCCGCTGGCATTTCTAAATCCCAGCGACATTGAATCGATTGAGATTCTGAAAGATGCAGCTGCGGCTTCTATCTACGGATCGCAGGCAGCAAACGGGGTTGTACTGGTAACGACTAAACGCGGTAAAGCTGGTAAAACTCAGGTTACACTGAATTACTTCACGGGGGTTGCTGATCCGATCAAGAAACTTGACGTACTGAACACCCAGGAGTGGATTGCTCTACGGACGCAGGCTCGCATCAACGGTGGTCAGTCTGCAGAAGCCGCCCGCTTGTCCGTACTTCAAACATTGCGTTTGATCAGTATACCTAATGCCCCTAATCCTAACAACCTACCACCAAATTTAACGGATGCAGAAGTTGCAGCCTTACCTACCTATGATTGGCAGGATGCGGTCTATAAGCGCGGTATCACCAACAATTACGAGCTGGGTCTGAACGGTGGTAACGAGAAAACCCGCTTCTACGTATCGGGTTCGTACTACACACAGAGCGCTAACATCGTTAACGTCGACTTCAAGCGTGGTACGCTGAATACAACGCTGACGCACCAAATCAACCCTAAATTGAGTGTCGACCAGACGCTAAAGCTGAGCACGATCTCTTCGCGGGGTCAGTTTGGGGGGCCAGCCGGGGGTTCATTCCTGGGTGCCGGAGCATTCGCGTCGCCCCTAATCATTCCAAGCATTCCTATTTATAATCCGGATGGATCGTATTTCGGGCCGCCATCACAAGGTGGAATTCCAGGTATCCTAAACCAGAACATTCTGCAGGTTAGCGAGTTGAACACCATTCGGGCTGATATCAATCAATTTGTAGGTAGCTTAGCCTTAAACTACAAAGTAATTGAAGGGCTGACGATTCGTCCGTTTGTCAGCCTCGATTATCGTATCATCCGGGGTCGGAACTTCTCGGACCCACGTACTGCCGATGGTTTCAACGTACGCGGCCGGATTCAGGATCAACTGAACGAGAATAAGAACTTCCTGACCAACGTTACAGCGAACTATAACAAGCTGTTTGCTGGCAAGCACGATGTAGGCCTGCTGCTGGGTGCCGAGTACCGCTCCGATGTGAACGAGAACTTGGCGACCAACATCACCAATGTACCCACGCCTGATTTTCAGTATGCCAGTGCGGCTGCTCTGCCCCAGAACATCTTCGGAACGTTCAACAACTTCCGCAAGGCGTCTCTCTTCGGAAACATCAAGTACGACTTCAACAAGAAGTATAACCTAAGTCTGATTGGTCGTCTGGACGGTTCGAGCCGGTTCGGTTCCAACTACCGGTACGGCTTCTTCCCGTCTGTATCGGGTGCGTGGCTGGTTACCGAAGAAGATTTCCTGAAAGGCAACAACTTGGTCAGTGACCTGAAGCTGCGGGCGTCGTTCGGTACAACGGGTAACGACCAGTTGGGATCGCTATTCAACCAGTCGAACTTCCCCGGTCTGGGGCTGGTCAGCGCAGGTTATGACTACAACGGTGCTGCTGGCTTTGCGCCTACGCAATTGGCTAACCCTGACTTGCGGTGGGAAACCAACCAGACAACGAATATTGGTCTTGACTTCGGTTTCTTTCAAAACCGCCTGACGGGTTCGGTCGATGTGTTCAAGCGAGTCAGTAAAGACCTGCTACTTCCGTTCAACCTTCCGTTCACCAGCGGTTACTCAACGATCTCGCGCAACGTAGGTTCAGTTGAGAACAAAGGGCTTGAAATAGAACTGAACTCGGTAAACCTGAAGACGGGGCCGTTCCAGTGGCGCTCTTCATTCAACATCACCTTCATTGAGAACAAGGTAACATCGCTTTATCCCGGTATTGTACCGCTGGCGAACCCTGATAGTGCCATTACGCTGGCGTATACCGACTTCTACGGTGTAGCACGGCAAGCTATTCTGGGTCGGCCGCTGCTAGCTCAGTACACAACCGATTACGCTGGGGTTAACCCCGCCACGGGTCGGCCTATGTTCCGCGATTATGCCGGGAATATCACTTACACCCCAGTTACTCCACGCGATCAGAAGTACTTCGGCACCGAGCTACCCAAGTTCTACGGTGGTTTCAACAACACCTTCACCTATGGTGGCTTAACCCTCGACGTACTGTTTCAATATGACTACGGTCGTCGATCGTTCAATACCCAGACCTCGTTCCTGGCTGAGCTGGCTGGGCGTGACTTCAACGCCCTGCGATCGGTATACGATCGTCGCTGGCAGAAGCCGGGCGACATCACCGATGTGCCGCGTACCATCAACGGTAATGTTGAAACCCGTGGGGTTAGCGGCCTGGGTGGTACCCGCACCCTGGAAGACGCTTCGTACTTGCGCCTGAAGCAAATCACGTTGGCATATGATGTACCGGCTGCCGTTTCGAAACGGATCGGCGCTTCGAAAGCCCGGGTATACATTCAGAGCGCCAACCTGCTCACGTTCACCAACTGGACGAGCTATGACCCCGAGTTCCTCAACTTTGGTAGTGGCAACACTGGGGTGGTACCTAACTCGAAAACCTACCAGGCAGGTATCAACTTAACGTTCTAACTCAGACAACAACTTTTTGACTCCATGCGTACAATAAAACATATATGGTCCCTGAGCCTGCTGACAACCGGTATACTCACGGTAACGGCCTGCTCGAACTTGCTTGAGGTTAAGCCACGTTCGAATGTTGATTCGCAGACGGCGCTGACCACCGCCGAAGGCCTCGATGCTGGCTTGAACGGTATTTATGACCGTTTGCAAAACACGGCGCTTTATGGCCGTGATATGCTGGCCGTAGCCGAAGCACTGGCCGACAATGCACAGGCAACTAACAAATCGGGCCGTCTGAACAACGAAAACCGGAATATTGCTGGCTCTACCTTCGGTACAACGTTTGCGCCCGGCACCTGGCAATCGGCTTATTTTGCCATTAACCAGGCGAACCTGATTCTGGACGCCCTGCCCGGCGTAACAGCCCTGACCGATACTAATCGTCGCAATTCGATCCGGGGACAGGCACAGTTCCTGCGGGCACTGCTATACCACGATCTTATGCGAATCTACGCATACGAGCCTGGCGTTGAGATTGCGCAGAATAACCGAGGTGGTGTTCCACTGTTGACAACCGGCGTTTTGAATCAGCAACAGATTACGTTCCCAGCCCGGCCCGCTATCGCTGATGTATACTCACAGATTTACACTGATCTGCAAGGCTCAATCAACTCGTTTGGCCGCAGCGCATCAAGCAACGGTACCCTGCCTACGAACGGAAACCTACAGGCTGCTCAGGTGCTGTTCTCACGGGTAGCCTTGTACAACAAAGATTACGCTACAGCCGTGAAAAACGCTACTGATGCTATTGCCGGTGCCATCAAGCTATCGCCAAATGCATCGTATGTCGGTGGCTGGCGGGCTCCACGTAACCCTGAATCGCTGTTCGAACTAGCGTTCACAACACCGGAAAATATTGGGGTGAACAACTCGCTGCAAACAACCTATACCACGCTGGTACGCGTCGGCGATCGGTCGACAACGGGTGGTTTTGGTGATCTGGTACCAAACAATGCTTTCATTGCTGAGCTGGAAGCTGAGAAAAACGCAGCCGGTCAGCCGCTCGACATTCGTCGGCAGTTATACGAGTTAGGGACCACGGGGCGGGGTAACGCCTTTATCGAGTGTACAAAGTTCTTAGGCAAAAACGGAACCATTAACCTGGATAATGTGCCGGTTATTCGAATTTCGGAAGCTTACCTGAACCGGGCCGAAGCCAACGCTATGCTGGGTAACACGGCAGACGCGCTGGTCGATCTGAACGTAATCCGTACACGCTCGGGCCTGCCTGAGCGGACTGGTCTGACTGGCGACGCACTGCTGGCAGAGATTCTGCGGCAGCGTCGGCTGGAGTTTGGTTTTGAAGGTCACCGCTGGTTCGATCTGAAACGACGCGGACAGGATGTTGTCAAGACTATTCCGCTGACTACTACGCCCAACAATATTCCTTACAACGACTTCCGAATTCTGGCTCCCCTTCCGGTTAACGAATTATCAACTAATAAGAGCATTCGGCAGAATTTCGGTTACTAACCTGCTCTGCGGAGCCTTCTGATGCATCAGAAGGACCTGTGGGCATCAACTATTCGTTTTCAATGAAAAAAATAACTGGATTTATAGCGGGGGCTTTAGCGTTATTAATGCTTTATGCCTGCGACAATAGTATCGACAAAGTCTTTGACGATCAGACTTTGGTGGAATTCAATGATGCCATCCTGCGCACCAACGCTACTGGACGGACGTATTCAATCACCCCCATTTCGAATACGACAGCTGTTAGCACAGTTACCGCTCAATTAAATTTAGTTGGTCGCCAACGTAGTACTGCTTTAACCGTACGTGTACTACCTGATCCGGCTGCGACGACCGCAGCAGCAAGCAGCTATACACTAGCCAATGGCGGTAATGTTGTGATACCAGCTGACTCAAGTTTTGGTGTGTTAAGAATGACAGTAGCTAGAGCAACGAGCACAACGGCACCAATGACTAATGTTGTTTTGGTCATTGACAGTACGAGTACAGATTTTAAGCCTAGTCAGAACTACAAGCGCCTAGGCTACTCGTTCCGGCAGTAATATCTCCAAATACATGAATATCAAAAAAGCCCCTCAAGACATCTGAGGGGCTTTTTTGATATTCATGTATCGATATCAGAAGTAAATTACAAGTGTAGCATTAAAAATAACTTAAATAGTTAGCAGACTAATAAATACTCTTCGCCCTATATTTGTCTCCTTATTCCATAAATCTTATTATTTCCGTAATATCAACACGTTTATGCGCAAAATTTTATTGGGAATTTGGCTCCTTTCGGTACTCGTCTGCCTGCCCGCTCTGGCACAGGATGTGACGGTAAGCGGTCGAGTCACTTCATCAGATGACGGCTCTCCCCTACCCGGTGTGACTGTACAAGTGAAAGGGGCAAATCGTGGTGCAAACACCGACGCCCAAGGCAACTATCGTATTAGTGCCTCTGCCAATAGCACATTAGTATTTAGCTTTATTGGCTACACAACGCAGGAAGTTGCCGTGAACAATCGTTCGACTGTCAACGTCACGTTGGCTGGAGATGCTCAACAACTGAGTGAAGTAGTCGTTATTGGTTACGGTACACAAAGCAGGCAGGACGCTACGGGTAGCATTGCAACAGTTAAAGGTGCTGCCATTGCTCAGATGCCTATTCAAAGCTTTGAATCAGGTTTGGCAGGACGAACGCCAGGCGTGCAAATTACCGTACCAAACGGCGTATTAAATAACCCACCCGTTTTCCGGATTCGGGGGACTAACTCTATTTCGCTGAGTTCTTACCCATTGATTATTGTCGATGGCGTTCCGACGTTCACCGGCGATCAAGGCTCTACCAATGCGCCAAGCAACCCGCTGGCCAGTATCAACCCGAACGATATCGAAAGCATGGACGTAGCTAAAGATGCGGCAGCCACCGCCATCTACGGTAGCCGTGCCGCCAATGGTGTTGTGTTCATCACAACCAAACGGGGTAAGTCAGGTAAAGCCAGAGTAAATTACGATGGCTGGGTAGGCTTCTCTAATACGTATCGACTCCCCCAGTTGTTGAATGCTCAGGAGTACATCGGCTTCAAAACCGCAGCGGTTGCTAATAACCCAACGGCTTCGGCTGTAAAGTTTGTACAAACCAATGACGCCAACGGCAACCCCATTGACACAAAATGGTATGACTATATCTACCGCCAGGGGGTGTCTCACAACCATAATCTGAATGTGTCGGGCGGTGGCGAAAACACGAACTACTATTTCTCAGCTGGTTACACAAATCAACAGGGAGTTATTCGTAGAAACGACTTCAAGCGGATGAACGTCCTGTTCAATATTGACAGCAAGCTGAGTAAGTTATTCACTATCGGCGGTAAAATTGCCTATTCTAACGAAAAGAATCTGGCAGCGGGCACATCTGGCTCGTTGAGCGGAGAGGCATTCAATACGAGTGGTTTAGGCCGCGTTGGGCTGGTATTGCCTCCGCTGTTGTCGCCGTACAATAACGATGGTACGTATAACCTCAATGGCTCGGCCATTGGCTTTGCCAACAATGTAATTGGCACGTCTATCTCGTATCCTAATCCACTGCCAATGTTAGATCTTAACCGGTCTAATACAGAAAATGATCACATTCAATCGAACGCTTACCTTCAGTTCAAGCCATTAGACTGGATAACGCTACGAAGCACTTACGGCATTGATTATCTGTTGGTAGACAATGATTTATACCAGTCGCCAATCACCAGTGATGGTTACGCTTCCAGTGGATTTGCTACGAGTAACTTCCGGAAACTGAAAACATGGCTGTGGACGAATACCGCTCAGTTCGACCGCTCGTTTGGAGGTGCTCATAACTTTAGCCTTTTGCTTGGTCAGGAGCAGCAACGCACCACGCAGACGGGTTATGGATTAAATCGGCAAAACGTATCGGACCCTAACTACAACGTAATTCAGGCTGGCTGGGCCACGAACAACCCGGCCAACCTGATTTATACCGAAAACTACCTTCTGTCTGCTTTTGGGCGGTTGAATTACAACTATAAAGAAAAGTACTTCCTGAGCGGTAATTTACGTCAGGATGAGTATTCGGCGCTCGGAGTGAAAAAGGGAACCTTCTACGGCGTTTCGGCGGGTTGGGAATTAGCGCAGGAAGGCTTCTGGAAAGGGGCTGGCCTCGACAACATCTTCAGTGGCTTCAGACTGCGGGGTAGCTACGGTAAAGTGGGTAACATCGGCGGTATCAATGACTACTCGCCTTACTCACTCTACGCGTCTGGCCTGTATGGTGGAGTTCCAACCCTGTTTTTCCAGAATGTAGGTAACACCAACCTTAAATGGGAAACCAGTACTAAAACAGATGTTGGCTTTACATTCGGTCTGTTTAATAATCGGATTACGGGTGAGCTGGCTTACTACAAAAACGATATTAACAACCTGATTCTGAACGTAGCGCAGGCTCCTTCTACAGGTATTCCTGGTCCGCTCGGCCCGGTCACTACCGTTGTGTATCCTCCACAAAACGTTGGTGCCATGTACAACAAAGGATTAGAAGTTTCACTAAATGCGCGAGTTGTCAATACAAAATCGTTTCAATGGTCGTCGAACTTCAACATAACGTTTAACAAGAATGAGGTTACGGCATTAGCGCCTGGCCTTAATGTGATCCAAACCTCAACGGGTTCGTTGGAAACAGTAAACCAGACGGCTGTAGGCTATTCGCTTGGGCAGTTGTGGGTGGTTCGTACGGCTGGTGTTGATCCGTCAACCGGCAAACGAATCTTCGTTAACTCGGCTGGCCAGAACGTGTACTATCAATTCTACGCTCCTTCCGGCCAATTCAATTACTCCACGACGCCGGACGGAAAAACCAGATACGTTAGCCCAACGGGAGGCTCCTCCATTACCCAAGCGGCAGATGCTGTGATGTATGCCAATGTGAATCCTAAAACATACGGTGGCTGGGATAACAACTTCAAGTATAGGAACTTTGATCTGGGTGTTTTACTCACGTATCAGTTGGGCTTTTACGTCTACTACGGTACTAACGCAGGTCTACACGATCAGCGTTTCTGGAACAACGATCGCGACGTGCTGACCGACGCGTGGCAGAAAGAAGGCGATACCGGCAAGAAATACGCGAAGCCTGTGTTTAACGACAACACGTCGAATGGCTCGGCATTCCCAATGGACATTAACGTATTCAAAGGCGACTTCCTGAAAGTGCGGACGGTTTCATTGGGCTATACCCTGCCTGCCTCCCTGTTGAGCAGAGCCAAAATCAGTAGTCTGCGCGTATACGTAAGTGGCCAGAACCTGGCTGTTCTTACTAAGTATCCAGGTCCTGATCCAGAGGTATCGGCGAACGGCTCGGGTATTGGCGGTAACACCAGCCAGGGCGTTGACAGAAACACAGTGGGCAACACGCGTACTATCACCGTTGGCCTTCGGGCTGGCTTCTAATTTTGATACGAAGAGACATCATGAACAAGAAGATAAATTACTCTCTATTTTTTTGCCTGACCTT
Source organism: Spirosoma soli (assembly GCF_042684525.1). Lineage (NCBI taxonomy): Bacteria > Pseudomonadati > Bacteroidota > Cytophagia > Cytophagales > Cytophagaceae > Spirosoma > Spirosoma soli. Next base: position 139,571 of record NZ_JBHULN010000002.1, read on the forward strand.
GGTGGGGCTCAGCTCCTGCGACAGGAGTTTGCTTAACCCAATTCCCCAAACCACGGTTCTCGACGCATCGGCCCTAAGCACACCGGCCCGTGTACAAAACCAGCTTTTATCGCTCTATGGTGCGCTGAAAGACGGAAATTTTTATGGCGGACGGTATGTAATCTACGGCGATATTCGGGGGGAGGACTTCATCAACGAAACGTCTAACCTGGTTACTGGCTCGGACGTATGGGGCCTCAACGCCACTAACAGTGCCACAGCGGTATCAACGCTCTGGTACTTCGGCTATCTGACGATCAACAAGTGTAATGTGTTTCTAGATGGTATGGCGGCTAGTGGAACATCAGTTGTCAGTGCCGATGCTGCTGCCAAGTACATCGCCGAAGCTAAATTCATTCGGGCTCTAACTTACTATAGCCTGCTTCAATACTATGCTCGGCCGTATGCAGATGGCAACGGCAACAAACCCGGCCTTCCGCTTCGGCTAACGGGCATCAATAGTGTTGGACAGTCTAACCTGGCCAGAAGCAGCGTTGCCGATGTGTATGCTCAGGTCCTGAAAGATTTGAATGAAGCGGAAGCGGCTTTACCTGCAACCTACACGGCGGCTTCTGACAACACAACGCGTGCTCACAAGAATACAGCCATTGCCTTGAAGACAAGAGTGTATTTGACTATGCAGAACTACGCGAATGTTGTAACAGAAGCGAATAAGATTGTTAGCGCAACGGCACCGTTCAAGGCTCCTACTGGGGTAGCGCACCAATTGCAGCCAGACATCACGACACTATTTACGGCTTATGTAAACCCAGAGTCAATTTTGTCGATGCCAATGACTTCAACGACGGGTGATTTTCCTGGAACGCAAAACCAATTGGCTTATTACTACTCGCCAACTACGGCGAATGGTGGTGTGGGTAACGCAGAGTATTCATTAAATCCGAAAGGCATTATTGCTGATACGTCCTGGCGGGCAACGGATAAACGGCGGTCTTTCATTAGACAAACCGGTACAACCACCATCAAAAATTGGTTAACCAAGTATAAAGCCCCCAGCCCATATACGGATTACGTACCGGTTATGCGCTACTCTGAGGTATTATTGAACTTAGCGGAAGCCAAAGTTCGTACGACAAACTCGGTAGACCCTCAGGCGGTTGCTTTATTAAATGCCGTTCGGAACCGATCAGATGCCACGAAGACATACACAGTCGCTGGCTTTGCCAGTCCTACGGATTTAATCAACGCCATCTTACTCGAAAGACGTATAGAATTCCTGGGCGAAGGCTTACGGAATAACGATCTGGTTCGTTTGCTGCAACCAATTCCAGCAAAAGGAACAGTACCAGCAAAAGCGCCTACTGAGCCAAATTACATCTGGCCAATCTCAGCGACCGAATTAGCACTGAACAACCTAGCTACGGATAATTAACTGATTAATGTTGTCAAGCAAAAAGAGCTCTCATCGCCGAGAGCTCTTTTTGTTTAATTATGCGAATTGACTGCGTCCTTACTTTGTCGAATACGTCACATCATCGTCGTCGAGGTCGGTCGTAAGCCCCGTGCGTGTGGTTGAATCCGTAGGGTTTATCTGCTCTACGTCGACATCCGTTCGACGAACTGTATCTCGAATCACTTCTTCACGCTCAGTCACATCCTTATTAACCGAAATTTCTTCAACTACGTTGGCCGTCTTCGAAACAACCGGAACTTCGGTATGTTCGGTCAGCGTAATTTCACCTTCCTGAAACGCATTTAAATCAGCCTCGGTTGCTGGACGGTTCACAGGGGTGCGGTACACGTGAACCCGTTCTTCACGTAGTCGTAAGCTTTCTTCAACGGGTCGTTCAATGATGCGGCTTCGTACGCGAACGCCCCCGCGTTCTACTTCGCGCTTGCCAACTTGCAGATTTTCTTCAACCACCTTTAAGGTCTGGTCATTGTCGGTAGTGCCAAAGCGATCAGACGTATTTACTGTCGTTGCATCGGTCATACTCGTACCGATCACACCCGTAGCTGCTGTGCCCGAATACTGAGCGGCACGCTCGTTTACGTCTACAGCTCCATTATCGTCCAGGATATCGGCTGCCCGTTCGGCCTCGTCATCTGATTGGGCGTGGACCGTTACAATCGAACCGCGTTGACCGACCGTTGTATACCGACGAGCATCGTCATTGTCGTTACTGCCAAACAGCCCACCAAAGAAATTGCCAACTTTATCACCAACGTCTTTTGTGTCGTCTACGACCTCCTCGGCGTACGTACCGCTGGTATTCTGGTGCCGGTCAGGAACTGTGCCGCTTAGGCTACCAGAGGTATAGGAGTCATTTGTATAGTTGCCCGTCTGCGCGGACAGATCAATGTTACTGCGAGAAAAACCATTGCTTACTAATTGGTCAACGGCCTGTTGTGCTTCAGTGGCATTATCGAAAACGCCAATTACTGTAAGTGCCATAATCGGTTTAGAGTTAGTTATGTCTGCTCGGTACTTAAAAATTATGCCAACCAACAACGTGCTGACCTAAATACCTGTAAGTTAGACATTAACAAGAAAATTGATAAACCTCGAAGTATTTAGAATACTTAGTCTATGAGGTAAATAGTACACAGTTTTGTGTACTTCAGCTAATAGCAGATGTGATGAATTCAACTTTACGTGCCATAGGCAAACACCCCACGTTTAGTAATGGAGCTTATTTTGAAATAAGCTCCATTACTACATATAACTGAGGTTTTACACTTTGGTAACGATAACGTCGATGCGTCGGTTTTTCTCTCGCCCCGTTTCAGTCTTGTTAGAGGCTACCGGCTTATTTTCACCACGTTCTCTGGTTGTAACCCGGCCAGCGTCAATGCCTGCCTTAACCAAGGCTTGTTTCACAGCCTCAGCCCGATCAGCAGAGAGTGGGTCATTGATAGCATCAGGCCCCGTACTGTCTGTGTTTCCCTCAATGCGTATAGCCAGCGTTGGGTAGGCTTGCATGATCTGAATAAGATCGTCAACATGAGGACGAGCCTGTGCTGTAATCTGAGCCGAGTTAGACTCAAATGTCAGGTTATCGAACGTAAAGACTTTGTTCGGTTTGCGGCTTTTATCAGCCAGGTACCGGGCCAGCGAATAGTTGAACGAATTTTCGGCAACGTTCAGCCGCCGTCCTCCTGGCAGGTCAACACCAACCCGCACCTCTGGTCCCGAACTACTAGCGGTCCCATTACCAGCTGCTCCATTGGCCGAATCGCCCGATACTGCACCCGCTCCGGCAGTACCATCGGAGCCTACCGTGTCACTAGCAATCGTATCCGTTGCCACCACACCCGACGACCCGTCGGTTTGGCCGCTTGTGGCGCCTTCGTTTTCGTCCCGGTTGCACATCCGGGTAATCAGTAAAAATAGCAGTAATAGACCTAGGGCCAATAAGAGCCACTTCCACCAGGGTGTACCAGTCCGGTCGTCGCTGGTGGATACCGGCGTAACAGGCGCCCCGGTCGGTACCGTTGTGGTTGTAGTAACCGGACGTCTTGTGCCTGCAGTCAGCAGTAGACCCAGTATTCCGGCCAACGCAGCTGGTACATCCTGCCGGGTTGTATCGGCTTCGCCCCGCAGTAAGCTGGCTAATTGTGCTTCGCTCAGATTGCGGGTGGTTATCTGCTTGTGAAGATATCCCATCAATACGGACATAACCAATCCCGCCAACGTACTGGCCGACGTCGTACTAACCCCACTGTACTGAGCGGTGGCGTCTGCGAGCCGGTCTGTTGAATCTCCGAACAACCGTCTCAACAGGTCATTACCCGATTCGGCCGCTTTTCGACGATGGTCACTTGTTTCGGCTAACTGCGCTAAACTGGGGTCAGTGTCGAAGGGAGTTGTTTTAAGCAATTGATACAGAGTGGCAGCCCCATTACCATCTTCGGTGTAGTTGATTACTCCACTTGTTATGGTAGGTAAAAGTCCATCAACAGCCTTCTGCGTTGGAGCTGCATTTTCTCCGAGTACCCGTGCTAGATCGTTGACCGCGGTAGAACTAAACGTTGACCGCATGTGGTCTAATATTATACTAGACATATCCTATAGAGTTTTTATAGTAGGAACCTAAGCGTATGTGATATGTTCACAAAAGTTACATTCAGGACCTCGTTAGCTATGTGCCCAGCGGCAGGTAACAGGATACGCTCGGTCAGTTTTTCGGACAAATGTCCGATAAAATGGTTATGCATAGAGTAACGTGCTAACTGTTGGGCAAACCTTATCTGCTCAATTCGAAACGAATACGTTGCGCCCCTTTCAGCTACATGATAAACTCCAGAATTGCCGGCGTTGGCCATTACTTACCCGAGCGGATTGTCTCCAATGACGAGTTGGCGCCCCAAATAGAGGTGAATAGTGCCTGGATTGAAGAACGTACGGGTATTCGAGAACGGCGGTATGCCGCGTCGGGTGAAGACACTGCCACTACATTAGGAGCCGCTGCCGCAAAAATCGCTATCGAACGAGCTGGCATCATAGCCTCCGACATCGATTTTATTGTTTTTTCGACCATGAGTGCCGATTATCAGGTGCCCGGTTGTGGGGTTCTGCTTCAACGGGAGTTAGGAATTACCCACACCGAAATTGGCGCCCTCGACATTCGGAATCAGTGCTCGGGGTTTCTGTATGCGCTATCAGTAGCGGATAAGTTTATTAAATCAGGTGTGTACCGAAACATTCTGGTTGTGGGCGCCGAACGCCAATCGTTTAATCTGGATTATAGCGTTCGTGGGCGCGACGTAGCTGTTTTGTTTGCCGATGGAGCCGGGGCGGTGGTGCTACAACCAACGGACGAGCCCGGTCAGGGTATTCTATCAACGCACCTGCACGCCGACGGTACGTATGCCGAAGAACTATCGATCATCAACCCTGGTAGTCACGGAAATTATCATTTTAAGAAATACAAGCCCTACTACCTAGATACAGCGCATAATTTCATTCATCAAAACGATGGACCGTTTGAGCTTCCCTACCTCTTTACCGGTATTTTTAAAGGACTACAAGTTATCAAGAAAGCTTTCGAGAAATTTCCAGAGGTTATTTGTGAAGCCGTTTGTTCAAACGGTTATACGCTAAACGATGTTGACTTTTTTGTTATGCACCAGGCAAACCTACGCATCGTTGAATATGTGCAGCGTAAGATGAACCTGCCCGACGAGAAACTGTGGAACAACATCCAGCACTACGGTAACACTACGTCGGCTTCGATACCTATTGCCCTTAGCGAACTTTGGGAGAGCGGCAAATTACACAAAGGCCACTTACTTTGTCTATCAGCGTTTGGGAGCGGCTTCACCTGGGCCTCGGCGCTGATTCGTTGGTAAAAACTAAAGAGTGAATGAGCGAATGAATGAAAGGGTGGCTATCCAGGCGTATTATTTACCGCACTAACGACCCACTTCGCTTCGGCGGTCCAATTTCGCTCTTTCACTCATTCACTCTTTCGCTCCGCTTTGGCGGTCCGATTTCACTATGCAAGTAGGAGACACATACAGTTACCGCTATCATTTTTCGCAGGACGACGTCCGAAAGTTCGCCGAGGTAACCGGCGATGATAATCCACTTCACCTCGACCCCGAGTTTGCGGCTGGTACGCCTTTCAAACGACCAATTATGCACGGTATGCTGAGTGCCAGCGTGTTCGCTCGGGTCTTTGGGCGGGACTTTGGCGGTACGGGTGGAGTTCATCTTTCGCAGCTACTTGAGTTTGTCAGACCCATGTACCCCGACACCGATTACGAAGCTCGTTTTGAATGCAAGGCCATTGATACCAGACGCCATACGGCTGAGATCAGCTGCACAGTTGTCGATCCAGAAACGGGTAAAGTAACGCTACGGGGCACTGGAATTGTGTTTCACAAAGAGATGTTTGTTGAGTAGCAAAATAAGTGCAGTGAGTGAATTGAGTGGAGTAAGATATACCCTTCCCCTGATCAACTTATTTCGCTATTTTTACCAGGATACCGATACCAGCCGCTGATGATTATGCAGACGCTCACCCGACCAATTACGTATCAGGAGTTCAGAGAGATGGAGTTTGAGGAGCAGGAACTCAAAGAATTCATATTTGAACTTATTGACGGAGAAATTGTAGCCCGTAACTACCCTACCGCTACGCATCAGCGTATCTTATTTGAGCTAACCATGTTAATAGGTAGCCACGTTAAAACGAACCAACTTGGTCGGGTCTTGTTTGCTCCCTTCGGCGTTATTATAGATGGCTTTAACGACGTTCAGCCGGACCTTATGTTTGTCTCTCAAGCAAAGCAGGAGATCATTTAGGAAGCTGGCATTTTTGGCATTCCCGACTTGCTGGTTGAAATTATTTCGCCGAGTTCAATCAAAACCGACCGGGGTAAAAAGTTCAAGCTATACGAGCGCATGAACGTAGCGGAGTATTGGATTGTCGACGTAAATAACCGTAGTATTGAGGTGTATCAACGGCAGGAGTCTGGCTATGAATTAATGTCGTTCGCGGTAGAAAAAGGCGAAGTAGAGTCGTTTGTCCTCAAAGGGTTACTGGTGGAAGTGAGTGCCCTATTTGTTTAAACTTATCGAATACGAACGTAGCCGCTGTGGCATCCTTCAATGCAAGGTGGCGACAACCGTAGCGTATCGTTTCTAATACTGACGAATAAACTGTAGCCGATTTGCCGCTGGGTGCTATCGAGTATAATCAAATAAGTGCCGTACCGAGTCGAATCTATTCGGTAGGTTCGGGCTTGGGCCAGCGCCGATTTACCCATGTTCACGGTTGCCACTTCTCCCTGAGCCGTGAAGCTTACAGCCTGGGGTGGAATCAGAGGAGCTTTCTTGACAATATAGCCTGCTCCCGGCGAATAGCCATACTCTACAAACAGCCAACTCCCAACGATTGAGGGATTAGGCGTTGGTTGAGCGTCTTCTTGTGAACAACCCCACAAGCCAATCAGCAGCATTCCCGAGAAAAACGATAAGCGTTTAATATGAGTCATGACGCAGTTTTGGAAGAATGACCCAACCAATGATCAATCCGTTGGAATAGCGTGTTTTTGACAGGATAAACAGGATTACTACGCAGCTAATAATAAAGAGGCAGTGCAGAAACGTTACAGCATAGTCCGGGGATTTTTTTAGCCCATGTATTGAATCGCTCCATCATGAAGGCCCGTGTTCTACCTTAGCAGGACGTTAATTAAATACTCATGAATTCACGAAAAACCAGTCTACTGGTCCTGTTTATCGTTCTAGGATTATCGGTCATTACGAAAGCACAACTACCACTCAGAAATTCACGTTGGCAGGGTGTCGTGCAAGGGAGTCAGGAGACACGTGTTCTAATGACGTTTCGTAATGATACACTACAGATTACATTCGAATCGTCCAACAATTCGCTGCCACCAATGCTGTATGAGCAGATCGGCGATACGTTGGCCGTATTGACTGATTCACGTTTGACTTCATGTACGCAACGTAGCGCCGGATTATACCGCCTAACTTATCTGGACAACGGTGAGCAGTTTACTTTACAGATAATTAGTGATGATTGTCCCGAGCGTACAGACCTTTTACTGTCAAAAACGGCGTTCAAACGCGTACGTACCAGCCTTAGCCCGCCCCCTCGTAATTGGCCCTATCTAGACCCTGCCGCCGACTCTGTGGCTGGCATGAGCTTGTACCGGGCTTATGAGTTACTCAAAGGACGGTCGTCAGTGCCAGTCGTGGTAGGCGTGTTGGACTCGGGCGTCGACATAGCCCACGAAGATTTAAAGGATGTGGTCTGGATAAATCCCAAAGAGGTACCTAACAACACTACTGACGACGATAAAAACGGCTATATCGACGATGTAAACGGTTGGAACTTCATGGGAGCCAAGGATGGCACGACCTATGAGTACGACCAACCCGAGATTTCGCAAACGTATCTTCTTCTGAAGGATAAATATGACAAAGCGGACCCGGCCAGACTTAGCGCTTACGAAAAGCGGCAATACGAGACCTACCAAACCGCGAAAAAGCAGTTTCTGCAGCGATACAACGCCAGCCGATCAAAACGCCTTGCCTTCGCCGACACAAGCCGATTCTGGCAGATAGCCGATCAACTTGCTACTAAGTTACCGAGTACAGCTACCTCGCAACAGGCCATCCGAGCCGTTGATGTAGGGGCAGACTCTGTCGCGATTGCGGTTCGAAACTTGTTAGCCGATGTTTATGATCCACAATACGGCCCCTTTTGGACATACACCGCCGTTATTCGTCAGAATTGGTCGCGGTTTCGGCAGATAGCAGCGGGCGATGCAGAGATTGCCTACAATCCGGGTTACAATGCTCGAAAAGCCGTTGGCGATGATCCGGCTAACCCAACTGAACGCTATTACGGCAGCCCGACCATGCGCATTGGCCAATCGCAGCAGCTAGCGTTCCATGGTAGTCACGTAGCGGGTATCATTGGAGCCAAACGTGATAATGGCCGGGGAATTGATGGCGTGGCCGATAACGTTCGGATTATGCCGGTATCGGTAGTACCAGCCAATGGCGACGAACGTGATAAGGATGTAGCCAACGGCATTCGTTATGCCGTCGAGAACGGCGCCAGGGTAATAAACATGAGCTTTGGCAAACGGCTATCGCCTTTCAAAGAGCAGGTTGATGCTGCCATCCAATTTGCCGAGGAACATGACGTATTGATTGTTCACGCAGCTGGTAATAACGGCGAGAACTATGATTCGCTCCCGGCTTATCCCTCGGCTCGCTACGAAAATGGCAAAATAGCGCAGAACGTGCTGGTTGTTGGGAACAGTACCTGGCGCATCAACGAAGGTCTGGTCAGTCGTTCGTCTAACTATGGCGCCCAAACAGTAGATTTGTTTGCACCTGGCACGGACATACTTTCAACCTTACCCAACAATCGATATGCTAATTTATCGGGTACAAGCATGGCCGCTCCAAATGCAGCCGGCGTTGCGGCTTTACTCCGCTCTTATTTTCCGAAACTAACAGCGGTGCAGGTAAAAGAGATTTTGGTAAAAAGCAGTCATAAGCCCGACATTACGGTACGCAAGCCGGGCCGTTTATCGGAGAAGGTCCCCTTTAAAAGCTTGAGCCGATCCGGCGGGTTGTTGAATGCCTACGAAGCCGTGAAGCTGGCACTGGGTAATTAAAAAACAACCGGGTCAAATAAATACCGGGCTATTGGTTGTGATTCGTTGTTAAATCGCTGATTTCAATACACGACGATCCCTGGCAATGAATGATGATCTGCTTAAACGCATGCTATTCCTTACCACTCAACCTCTCGCTTATCGTGCCAGAATTTACCGGTTTCAGATAGTGGAGCTTCTGTAGCTAGCCAAACAATGGTTTCGGCTCCTTTCTCAACGGGTCGGCTCGCATTAGGGCCTCCCATATCGGTACGAACCCAGCCCGGATCAACACAGTTCACAGCAATAGTTTCACTTTTGAGTGCTCCGGCAAACTGCCTCGTGACGGCGTTCAAAGCCGTCTTCGAAATGCTGTACGCTGGTGCGTAAGTGGTCATATCGTTCAGTGCTCCGGCCCCGCTCGATACGTTAATAATACGCGCCCCAATGGTACTCTTGAGAAGATAGGGTAAAAAGTCCTGAATCACTAAAATTGGTCCACTGACATTTGCCTTCAATGTCCGGTCGAGCATTTCGGTGTTTAGTTTAATAATGTTTTCGCCGTGATCTTCGAGAACCGCGGCATTATTGACCAGCACATCGAGGTGGTCGGCCTTCTGTGAAAACGTACCACAGGCGTTTTTTATACTAACCGGGTCCGTTACGTCGAGTTGAATAAACGTCGCTTCGTAGCCCTGACGGCATAACTCTTCGGAAGTTTCCCGGCCCTTAGCTATGTCGCGGGCGCCAATAAATACCGCAAAGCCACGCTCAGCCAGCTGCCGGGCAATCTCCTTTCCAATTCCTTTATTGCCTCCCGTAATGAGAGCCGTACGTTGGTGTTCAGTCTTCATACTAGTTCTTACTCGACCCGGCCTCAAAATGTTTGCAGAAAGCTAACCGTATGCTCAACTACCTGACCGTTTCCTCAGTGCTGTTACGAATTTCGATACTTTAGCGACTAATCTTACACAATCAGTTCACTGACCATGCATCCAATGAGATCATTCTGTTCTTTTTTGCTCTTAAGTCTGTTGCCAGTTGGTTTATCGGTAGCTCAGACTAGTACACCAACATCGTCAACTGGCCCGTCGAAACCTGCTACAACCAGCCGACCGGCCGTGAAGCCCCCTGCCACACGGCCAGCAGTAACTGACAATCAAGGAGGTGCCTCTACAAATGCTACTCCCACACCGTCAACCAGCTCCAACCGGCAACAGGAGCTTTATGATCAATATCACGGTATAAATAAGAAAACGACGGCGACTACAGCTCCTGCCACTGCCGAAAAACAGGCGGTAAGTCGACCAGCCAGCCGGATTGAGTCTAGCCCCACTCCTGCGCCGTCAGCTAGAACTGAAACTGCCAGTCCACCGGCGCAATCTGCTCCGTCTTCGCCAGCGGGTAGCAGCGAGTCCAATGTTCGGATTGGTCTCCGAGGGGGCGTAACCTATTTGGTTTTTACCGAGCAACGAGCAGGAGCGGACCCGACGGTTGGCTTTGTCGGCGGTATTACGTTCAATTTTGGGAAAGGCACGTTATCGTTTCAGCCCGAAATCAATTATGCTCGCTACAGTACAAAAGCATCAATACTGGGTCTTTCAATCACCGCAGCCAGTGATTTAGTTGAGGTTCCGTTGTTTCTGAAGATTTCATCGGGGACGTACGAAGGCAACCGCTTCTTCCTGAACGTTGGTCCTTATGCCACCTATATTGCGGGCGTTAGCGTAGATGGCAAAAAAGAATCGCTCGATGATAGCAACACTCGTTTTGGATTTGGGGCAGCTGCGGGAATAGGCGCTGCTATTAAAGCGGGGCCTGGGCACTTCACCGTCGAAGTACGTGGTCATTATCCACTGGGCGATATAGAGAATGGCTTTTCTACCGACGTTAATACGATTTTTTCGCAGGCAACACTTGGCTACATCTTTCCCTTAGGTGGCCGGTAGCCAATACGACTTCTCATAGAGTGGGTTTAAAATGGCAACGACCGCCTGGGCGCTGCCATTTTTGTTTGAGCTGGCGCGTACAATACCCGGTTAAACAAATGGCAAAGTCTTCTCCCAAAGCCATTTAGCTTTTTCGTCGGTTATGTCGCGGTTGTGCGTATTTTTAGGTTTACTATCCGCAAAATATCCGCCATTGTTACGTTCGCCAATAGCCTTAAGCGGAGCTGCCGCCAGGAAAACCGATGTTTCAGCCCCTCGTTCGGGTGAGCGCATGAGCGGTCCCGCCACTGAGAATACTTTTCCTAAAAACCCAGGCGTGTCCGACGCAAAGTTGGTCCGAACGGCACCCGGATGAACAGAATAGGCGGTGATACCCTGCCCCGCAGTCCGGTGAGCCAGCTCTTTGGCAAAGAGCAAATTAGCCAGTTTATCATCACAATAGGCGAACATAGGCGACAAGTCATCAATCTTACGAAAGAACCGGGCGGCACTACCACCCAAATAAGCGGCTGACGACAGATTAATAATGCGGGCATCGCCAGTCGCTGCTCCGGCCCCCTTAAGCAAGTCCATCAGGTGATACGTCAGAATAAAATGTCCGATATGACTGGCGTAAAACGATTTTTCGATACCATCGACAAACTCAATCTTAGCTGGTGTGTACCCTGCGTTATTAATGAGGACATCTAGCTTTGTGTAATTTGTTTTGATGTGCCTGGCTACTTCACGTACCGAATCGGCACTGGCGAGATCAGCAAACAGTAAGTCTACTTTTACCGCTGGATTCGCCATCTGCACGTTAGCCTGTGCCTCGCGACCTTTTTGCTGATTACGGCAGATCAGAATTAAGTCGAACGAACGTTGAGCGAGCGCCTTGGCCGTAGCTAAGCCTATGCCAGAGTTAGCACCCGTAATGACAGCAGTTTTACTTCCCATACAATGGATTGTAAGTTGAGAATACGAAGCAGGTACGTTGCGACTGCCCTGCCTGAACATGTATTATGTAAATCGTTGTCGACGCTTTTTGTTTCAGTCCGCTTTCTACCAACGAGAACTAGGTAAGGTTGTTACAAGAGTATAAGTGACGGAAGGTATCAATAAAAATACCAGACAACGCAGGTGGTCATCCGGTATAATGAGCGTGTCTGCACAGGATGGCCGATCAGGCGCTGAATGCAGGAGCAAACTCGTTCCTGGCAAAGTCTTCGAGCTTTACCTTACCATACGTTGGCTTATTCTTATAGAAGTCTTTCTGCATTTCACCGTTTCGCATGGATTGCCCCAACTTGGTGTACTCCGTAGCCATTTCTTCGTTCAGGCCGGCTTGCAACAAGCCTTGTTTATTCTGATCGTCCGGAAACACCACCCACGGGATTTCGGGCTTACCTACGGCCTCGCCGAGAACTTTTGCAATCTCGGCTCCAGTACGTTCATCGCTGGCAATGTATCGCACCTGATGACCCGTGAAGTCTAGATTTAGTAACTCTGTCAATGCTACATCGGCAATATCATTGGTATGAGTCAGCACAATGGGATCATCGCCGAAGTTGCTGCCTATAATGCCGCCGTTTTTGATCATACCAATCATGCTAAACAGATTGTACATGAAATAGGACGGCCGCAGGAATTTACTGTTTAACCCCGCCACTTCAGCTAGCTTGTGTTCGGCGTCGTGTAAGCCGTCTACCGGCCCGACGCCCTGGCCCAAATGAGCTCCAACGCTGCTCAATAACACGGCAAACCGAATATCATTGGCCCGAATGGCAGCTATATAATTATCAATGATCTGGTTTTGGTAGGCACGCCAGCCTTCAACGCCCCACTTCGCCGGAATAAGCAGATAAACAGCGTCAGCATCGGCAAAAGCTTGTTGTATAAAGTCGGCGTCTTCAACGCTACCAACTGCGGCCTTTGCACCAAGGGCTTCAATAGCCGCAGCATTGTCTGGTTTACTGGTAACAACTGTAACGGTATGACCTGCCTTAACAAGACCTTCGGTGATGGGTTTACCGGTGTGGCCAATGGAGCCGGTGATTACGTAATGCATGACTGCTTAAAAGTTAGTGTTTAGTAGTGTGAGATATACTTAATTAGCCCCTACAATTCTAGCAGCAGGCTTCGATTAGAAGAGTAGTTTCCACCCATTAAAGAACAAATCTTTACCGGGTTGGCCCGACCACTGCCGGGATGTGTCTTCAGCTTCGGGCGCATCTGCCTCCTTCTGGACAACAATGGCCGAAATTCCTTCTTTGGCCAGCGACCGGCAAATATCCTGTGAGGTTGCATTACTATTACCTGCTAGCAGGCATACTGCGTCTTGTCTCGTTTTCATCACTACTCCTTATTTATATTGCTTGCACATACAACCAAAAACACAAATTTTTTATACCTTCTCCAGTGCCTGAGCCGCCTTAAACACTTGTTTTGTCAGTTGGCATACATCCACTTCGCCAACCGCCTGCGAGTATCGGGTACCCACGCGACTCCAGGCTTCGTCAATGGCAGGACGCATTGCAATACCAGCGGTCATGGGGTATATAAGCGTCTTTTTGCCTTCGGTTTCCCGCCGAACCAACTGTTTCTGCTCCAACTTTTCGACGAGTCTCGTGATGGTAGACGGCGTCAGGTACAGCGTTCCACTTATTTCTGAAGGGGTTATACCTGGATTATCGACTACTTCGCACAACAGGTACGCATGCGAGTAAGATAAACCAAACCGACCAAATTCTTCATCGCCAATAGCCGTAATGGCGCGCGCCAATGCATTAGCAGAGAACAGCAAACAAGCGCTATAACGCGTTGCGCTCTTTTCCTCTTCGGCTACGGCTATTGCTTTCTCTTCGTTCATGGCTCCTCATTCATATTGGTGAAACAAAACTAACAGATCACATTTGTATGTGCAAGCAATATTCCTAAAAATTTATTCTTAATTTATAACGCTAATTCAGTAACCGCCTGACAATCACAAGCGCAGAGAACACGGAGATTTTTCTAGCCTTCGTGTTCTCTGCGCTTCCGCGACAATAATTTATCTGTGCTACTTTAAAGGCAGGTGTACCTCGGCCATCATACACCGGGCCGACCCTCCTCCATTTCCCTCAATCATTGACAAATCGAAATGAAGCAACGTAGCGTAATCGTCCAGCAAATCGATTTGCTTAGCTGTCAGTGACTCAAACGCCCGGGTAGACATAACAAGCAGTTTCTGCCCTTTGCGAGTTTGTACCATCAACATGTTTCCGGCAAAACTGGCCATCTGCTCCAGCGAAATGTCAATAACACGTTTCCTCAATCCTTCCAGCTCTTGCCGAACCATCAATCGCTCATCAGGATCGCTGATAGCAGCCAGGCACACAATTGCGAACGTATCGGCAATGCACATCAATACATTGGTATGATAAACAGCCTTGCCGTTGGCATCGGTTGCCCGAAACGATACCGTCCGATAGCCCGTTTGACGACTAAATTCATCAAGTACATCAGCATGGGTTCGGGGAGACAGACAGGCAAAGGCTACTTTATACATCCGGTCGAGTACCATACTACCCGTACCTTCCAGAAACTTACCTTCCTGCTCAAAGTGGGTGAGGTCGATAATTTTGGCTACGTGAAACCGTTCTGCCAGGTTATTAATAATATCAGGCCGGCGCTCTAAGCGCCGGTTTTCGGCCTGCATGGGATAAAGCACTACCGTGCCGCTGGCATGAAAAGAGACCCAGTTGTTCGGAAAGATTGAGTCGGGCGTATACGGCTCAAGGGTATCATCATATACCATAACGTCAACCCCAATAGCCTCAAGTTGACGAACCATTTCATCGAACTCACGGCGGGCGTCGTCCTGAGCTACATCTTTCGTTTGCGCAGCCAACTTTATGTCCTGAAACGCGTTTGATTCGGCGGTTTGCTCGTTGAAGCCAAAACGAACCGGACGAATCATGAGAATTCTTGAAGTAGCCTGAGATTGCATAAACGATAATTAGTCAGTTGGACGGTCAGTAAGACAGAATCGACGGGCAAATTAGTATTGATCCCTCAATCGGCCAACCTTTGCTCGAAAGCGGGTATCATTTTTGGGTATTCTCTGGCAGCTTTGACAGCAAACACCTCGTTACGTATTCATTCAAATCTCCTCTCTCAGCAACGGCAAGCTCATGCAATGCGAGCCACCCCGCGCCCGGCTTAACTCGGCCGATGGCAGCATGATAAATGTGTTTTCAATGGTGTCGGGGGATGAGTCTCCCCGCTCGAAACGCTCTAACAATTTAGCCGCTTCAATAACCTCGAAACCAGCTCTCCGGAACGCTTCAGCCGTTTTCTGATTTCGGTCGTACCCAACCACAACCCCATCTTTCAGCGCTAGTAGGTTGCACGAGTCGGTCCACTGCTCGCGAGCTCCAAATGGAAATTCGTTATTCCCCGAATAAATAAATTGCACAGGTTCGGTGGCACCTAAATCGTTCTTACTGATGTCGGCTAACAAATCTTCCAGATTTTCAATTTCAATAGGCTTATGCTCAAGCCCTTTAATGAATTGGAGAATTTTCAGATCCTCCGATACGTCCTTCGGCGCGAAAAAATGAATAACATCGCGCTTCTTGGCTTCATCGCCCGTTCGGGCCAGCGACGCCAGTAACACCCATACATTGCGTTTCACCTGCGTGAATATCGTGTCGATGTGCATGTAATCGCGCTTCTTCGGTATCTTAATAATTGTGACGGTATCGACCAGATTTTTGCTGAATACCAGCCGCATAACCTGCTGCGCTGCGTAGAGGGTGGTCCGTTCGCTGACGCCAATCATTAAGTGGCGCTTTGCAATCATCATCACATCTCCCCCTTCGAGCGTCGACCGCGTAACGTCGCGATTAATGTCGGCGTCGGGCAGCAGAAATGCATGTTCGTTGTCTGGAATTTCGATGATTTTATCTTGGTAGTCGGCAAACAACGGATGATTGAAGAAGATGTATTGAGCCAGCAATGCCTCGCGGGTACGAGCTAATTTAGCGGGTTTGTTGAGCAGAATATGGTCGTTGATAACAATGCCAATATCACGGGTAAAAATGAAGTTAGGCAAGGGGGCAAACAACATCGTTTCGTTAGGCAACGATCCCGAAATCATGATCTTGGCCAGCTCAACGGGGTCATACTGATTTAGTTGTTGCTGTGTCCGAAACGATGTTCGCTCAATACCACAGATAGCCGCAATCATGCGGGTACGAATGACTTCATCAGCCAAAATATCGGACAGCAGACATTGAATATCTACGACCCTATCTGAGCGGAAGTAATCATCGTGATCAGGTTTAAAGAATGACCGGTCGGAAGTAGGTCCGAGTTTAGCTACATTTCCCCGCACCTTATCGGGATCTAAGAAGTATAACAAAATCTTAACGTAGTAATCGTACTCGTCCCGGCGCATCATGTCGAGGTGAACGATGTCTTCAAATAGCCAGTCTTGCGCTTTAGAAGGAACAACTTTTCCTAGTCCTCGATCAGGGCTATGAATAAGCAGTCGTTTAAGTGTGCCAATCTCCGACGAAACGTTGATGCGAGGGAGAGCTACTGCCGTTTCGCTGGTCAACGTATCCGTTGATATAGCCTGTTTTCCGTTTTTCATACCAATAAAATAAGCCTGGTTTAAATCAGGTCTGTTATGCAAGGTACAGCTTTGATTGAGAAAAGTAAAAACCTTTCCTTATACCAGCCTCAGCCGCGGCCTTAAATTAACACTCTCATTAACAAGTATTTAACCTTACAAATCCATAAGTAGCTAGCGGCAATTAGCTCAGTCTAAATAATTGGCATACAATTTGACTAGTTGTCGCTCAGTAGCGTTTATGTGACTGCTCACTGCTAGATTCTTGATTTTAAGTAACTGTTCTCTTCTATCCATCACGAAGAAAGCATCCCCAAGTTAATATGCATTTCATCAGTTGCTCCGAATCTGACCACTACTCAACCATTCATAACCAGTGGATTATGCGTACATCTACCGTAAAGCGTTTTTTTCTGTTTCTTGTACTTATTGTAAGCTTGGTGAGCAGCTCTTTAGAAAGCCTGGGGCAGACAATAACGGGTACTGTTTACAGAGATTTCAATTCAAACGGAATTTACGAGAGCATCGCCAACCCGGCCAATGCTACGTATGGCGAGCCAGGTATAGCGGGAGTGATCGTTACGGCTTACGGTAGTGCTAGCACAACAGCGCCAATTTCAACAACAACATCGGCAACGGGCGGTTATACACTGGCTGTTGGTTCGACGAGTCAATACCGCCTGGAGTTTACGAACCTGGTCTCTGGCGATTTCGTGAGCTTCAGTGGTGCCAATAATGGTACAAACATTCAGTTTGTTGCTGGAGGAACAACCAACGCTAATCTGGGGGTCAACTACGCCCAGAACTACTGCGATACTCAGAATCCACCGGTATACGCTACGCGCTTCGTTCAGAATGCAATTCCGGCCAACTCTAACTTTACAGATGACGTCGTTGTTAGCTTTCCATACACAACATCCGGCACATCGACAACGCCCAGCCGCTGGGCTAGAGCCGGCCAAGTCGGATCGGTTTGGGGCCTCGCTTATGACCGAACACGCCGGAAAGTGTACTCTGCGGCTTTTTTGAAGCGCCATGCAGGGTTCGGCCCTAGTGGCACAGGAGCCATTTACAGTACGGACGTTACCGGAAACGCTACGAATGCAACCACCCTGGTTAACTTAGATTTGCTAGGTTTCGATACGGGAACCGATCCGCACGAGACGCTCCCGAATGATCCACTCCAACCCTCTCATGATTCAAACAGTTTTCTTCAGGTAGGTAAGATGGGCTTGGGTGGTCTGACTATTTCAGATGATGACCAATACCTGTACACAATCAATTTATTTGACCGCAAACTATACCGCATTCCAACTACTTCGCCTACCGCAGCAAATATAATCTCATGGTCTATTCCCAGTCCTTGCACCAACGTGCTTGACTTCCGGCCATTTGCGGTTAAATATTACCGGGGTAAAGTTTACGTGGGTGTCACTTGTACCAGCGAATCAAATCAGGATAGGACAGCACTCGGGCAGCCTGGAAATACAAGAATTACGGCGACGGTTTATGAGTTCGATGGGACTACGTTTACTCAGGTGCTTTCGTTCGCTTTGTCAAATTTCAAACGAGGGCGTGTAGGTGATAACGGAATGGCTGGCAGCGAAAGCGATCGGTGGCACCCATGGCTCACCAACACGAACGTAGGCTCGTGGCTGTCAGCAGAAAATGGTGACCAGTATGCTTATCCTCAACCGCTGCTGTCTGACATTGATTTCGATGTCAATGGCGAAATGATCGTCAGCATTATGGATCGGTTTGGGCATCAGATGGGGTACAGAAACTACCCACCAGATGCCAACGATAATACATTGATTAGGGGTTGGGCAAACGGCGATCAATTACGGGCCGCCCGGTGTTCATCTGCCAATCAGTTCACACTGGAAAGCAACGGATCAGTATGTGGTCGGCCAGTGGCTTCGGCATCAGCCCAGAACAACCAAGGGCCCGGCGGTGGTGAATTCTACTACCAGGACAATGCCCTGAACGATTTTCACAGAGAGATCTCGAATGGTGGCATCAGTCTGCTCGCGGGTTCGAATGAGCTGGCTGTTTCAGCCATGGATCCCGTTAACAATACGTTTACGGGCGGTATACGCTGGTTTAATAACACAACCGGTACGACTACTCGTGGTTTTCAATTGTATAGTTCAACAGACCCAGGTTCATTCGGAAAAGCATCCGGAACGGGTGATTTAGTACTCCAATGTGCATCGGCACCAATTGAAATTGGCAACCGTGTGTGGGCCGACTTGAACAACAATGGCGTGCAGGACGCCGGCGAACTTCCGCTGGTTGGCGTGCAGGTAACCTTAAAAGGAGCAGGCTTGCCACCATCGGGTGCAACAGTTACGACCGATGCAAAAGGAGAATACTATTTTTCGAGTGGTAATGGTGCCTCTGCTACTGGTTACGCCTATGGATTACCGCTAAGTTATGGCGGCTCATATTCATTGAGTTTCCCGACTAGCTTCAGTAGCTTAATTTTAAGCAGCAAGAATAACGCAGCCACAGGCGACAATGCTGACAACATTGACTCAGACGTCGATGCCAGTGGCGTCGTCAACTTTACGCTCGGGCAGGCTGGTCAGAACAATTTCTCGTATGATGTCGCTTATCTAACTACGTCAGCCTGTGTTCTGAGCGCAGCCATTACGGGTACTACCTGTAACACAGCTACCAATCAATACACAGTAACTGGTACAATTAATTTCGCCAACGCCGGTACGGGTCCGTTCACCATCAGTGATGGGCAGGCAACTACAACGCTGGCCGCTGGTACCAGTCCGCAGTCGTTTACCCTGAGTGGTGCCAGTTTAATGGCTAATCAAAGCGTGCACACGCTAACAGTGACGTCAGCAGGCTCTGACTGTGGCGTAGCTTCAACCACGTATACAGCACCCGCTTCCTGTGCAGGCGTGAGCACCCCCACTTGCACCTTAAACGCTGTAGCCACGGCAGGTAGCTGTAGCACGGTCAATAATGGCGGAACTGTTAGCAGCGTTTACAACTCAAGTGTTACAGTTTCTCTGGTTAACCCAACAGTAGGCACGTTAACCATCACCGACGGTTCGCAGACCCTTACGTTTGCGGTGACACCTTCGACCAACGTTATAACTGGCGTTTTTAACGGCTTGTCCGCCGACAACTCGACGCATGTCGTAACCATTAGCCTACCTGGCTGCGGTAACACAACAGCAATCTATCAGGCACCTAACCCCTGTCAGCCCGTAGCTTTAAATTCCTCCCTGAAACTCGACAAGCAGGTAAGTCTATCTAAAGCGCAAAAAGGTAATGTGTTGACATATACCCTGGTGTTAACTAACACAGGTTCGACGCCAGCGTCGACAGTTGTTCGTGATTCACTGGGCTCAGGCTTAACCTATGTATCAGGATCAGCGTCTGCTCCTGACGGAACTGTATTTACGGCGGGCAAACCCGTTAGCCTGTGGAGTATTCCTAACATTTCGTCTGGGCAAAGCTTGTCTATGACGTTCCGGGTAACCGCCGACAGTACCGGTATTCTTTACAACTTCGCTACCATTCCGGGCGACACCGCCATTGTTTGCACGAGTGTTCCTGTCGTAGTCTGCACGGGCGATCAATACACGTTCCGACTAACAGCCAAGCCTGGTCGTAGTAGTTACCGTTGGTATCGCAACGGCGAAGAGTTGACTAGTCAAACATCTAACGTATTAGACGTCGTTCAACCGGGTGAATACAGCCTGGCTGTGGATAACGTAACCGGAAAATGTCCTGATTTTTCCTGCTGTCCGTTTATTGTGGAGGAGAACGCTTTACCAACATTCACCGCCAACATAATACTCCCTACCTGCACCGGTGGTTCTTCGCAAAACAACGGCCAGATCGTACTAACAAACTTCCAGGGATCATACACCTATCAGTATTCACAAGGAGCTGACTTTAATCCGGCAGCATCGCTATCAGGGCCTGCGAAGGCGGTACCTATTAATGGTATTCTAGTGAACTCACTGCAGAATGCAGCCACTACTACTCAGTATACGGTTCGTGTTTATAATACGTCAGGTTGTTACACAGATGTTACGTTAACCCTGCCTGTAACACAATGCAGCTGTCTGTTGGAGGTGACCACAGCCACAGCTAGTCAGTGTCAGACCGCTACCAATCAATACAGCGTAAGTGGCACACTCTCATTAACTAACGCTCAGGCGGGCACCCTGACAATTACCGATGGCAACACCACGACTACCTTATCGGTAACAGCCGGTCAGACTACGGCCCCCTTCGCCTTAACAGGATTAAGCTCGGGCACGGGTAGCCATACGTTAACAGCTAATCTGAATGGATGCAGTACAGCCAGAACAACCTACACCGCTCCGGCGTCGTGCCAACAGAATTCTCCCAGCACCACGTTAAGTCTTACTAAGTTTGTCGACAAGCCAAAAGCCAGCCAGGGTTCCATCCTGACGTATACATTAATACTCACTAATGGTGGCTCTACTTCCAGAAGTACTACTGTCCGAGATTCTCTCAGCACGGGAGCTACCTATGTTCCGGGTTCAGCCACGGCTTCGACGGGTACTAGTTTCGTTGCGGGTGCACCTATAAGTGTATGGACAATCCCAAACATAGCAGCTGGGCAGAGCTTAAGCTTAACATACCAGGCTAAAGCTGATAGCGCAGGTATTCTTTACAATATGGCCACCATCCCCGGTGACACAGCTATAGTTTGTACGAGTATTCCCGTTGAAGTTTGCGCAGGCAAACCATTTACTATTCGCCTTACCGCCCCGGCGGGACGTAGCAAATATCAATGGTTCCGGACTGCCAATGGTGTGACAACAGAGTTAACCAGCTTTACTACGAATATTTTAGATATCACTCAACTTGGTGAATACAAGCTTTCAGTAGATAGCTTGTCAGGAAAGTGTCCTAATTTCAGCTGCTGTCCGTTTATTGTAGAAGAAGATAAGTTAGCTGCCATCAAGGCGACAACGACACCTGTTAGCTGCGTAGGGAGCACTCCACAAACTAACGGTCAGATTGTGCTGACAAATTTCCAGGGATCATACACCTATCAGTATTCTGAAGGTACCAGCTTCAATGCGGGCGCAGTGCTATCAGGATCAGCAAAACTGATTCCCACGAACGGTGTTCTAGCCAGCACACTAGTTAATCCAACGGGAGACAAGCACTACACCGTACGCATTTATAACAATTGGGGCTGCTTCACAGATCTAACCGTGACGTTGCAACCATCTCAATGTAATTGCTCGGTCGCAGCGGTAACGGCTACAGCTAGTCAGTGCGAGCCAACTACTAATCAGTATAGTATAACAGGGACTGTGTCTATTAGTAACTCATCAGCAGGTATTTTAACTATATCAGATGGTGCTTTCAGTACTACCCTTTCGGTCAATGCAGGTCAAACGTCGGCTAGTTTCTCTTTAACAGGTCTGCCTTCGGGTACAGGCAGTCACTCGCTGACAGCTAGTATAATCGGTTGTAGTTCTGCTAGCGCTACCTACACTGCTCCTGTCTCCTGCTCAGTGGCACCAGTGCTGCCCCCGGCTTTGGCTTTGGCCATCACCCCGGGCGAGTGCCTCTCGGCCACCAACCAGTACACTCTTAGTGGTACGCTGTCCTTGACCAACACCCAGGCTTCCTCACTCACCCTCACCGATGGCTTGGTGAGCACCACCGTCTCACTGACGGCTGGACAGACCACCGCCAGCTTTGCCCTGACCGGCTTGAGCTCAGGTACCAACAACCACACCGTCACCCTGAGCGGTACGGGCTACAGCCCCATCAGCACCACTTATACGGCCCCAAGCTCCTGCTCAGTGGCACCAGTGCTGCCCCCGGCTTTGGCTTTGGCCATCACCCCCGGCGAGTGCCTCTCGGCCACCAACCAGTACACTCTTAGTGGTACGCTGTCCTTGACCAACGCCCAGACCTCCTCACTCACCATCACCGATGGCTTGGTGAGCACCACCGTCTCACTGACGGCTGGCCAGACCACCGCCAGCTTTGCCCTGACGGGTCTGAGCTCAGGTACCAACACCCATACCCTAACCGTCAGTGGGCAAGGCTACAGCCCCATCAGCACCACTTATACGGCCCCTGTCTCCTGCTCAGTGGCACCAGTGCTGCCCCCGGCTTTGGCTTTGGCCATCACTCCGGGCGAGTGCCTCTCGGCCACCAACCAGTACACTCTTAGTGGTACGCTGTCCTTGACCAACGCCCAGGCTTCCTCACTCACCATCACCGATGGCTTGGTGAGCACCACCGTCTCGCTGACGGCTGGACAGACCACCGCCAGCTTTGCCCTGACCGGTCTGAGCTCAGGTACCAACACCCATACCCTTACCGTCAGCGGTCAAGGCTACAGCCCCATCAGCACCACCTACACCGCTCCTGTCTCCTGCTCAGTGGCACCGATCTTGCCCCCGGCTTTGGCTTTGGCCATCACCCCCGGCGAGTGCCAGACGGCCACCAACCAGTACACCCTCTCAGGTACGCTGTCCTTGACCAACACCCAGGCCGCTAGCCTCACCATCACCGATGGTTTGGTGAGCACCACCGTCTCACTGACGGCTGGACAGACCACCGCCAGCTTTAGCTTGACGGGTCTGAGCTCAGGTACCAACACCCACACTGTAACCGTCAGTGGGCAAGGCTACAGCCCAGTGAGTGCCACTTACACGGCTCCTGTCTCCTGCTCAGTGGCACCAGTCTTGCCCCCGGCCCTGGCTTTGGCCATCACCCCGGGCGAGTGCCTCTCGGCCACCAACCAGTACACCCTCTCAGGTACGCTGTCCTTGACTAACGCTCAGGCTAGTAGTCTCACCATCACTGATGGCTTGGTGAGCACCACTGTCTCACTGACGGCTGGACAGACCACCGCCAGCTTTGCCCTGACCGGCTTGAGCTCAGGCACCAACACCCACACTGTAACCGTCAGCGGTACAGGATACAACCCAGTGAGTGCAACCTACACCGCTCCAAGCTCCTGCTCAGTGGCACCAGTCTTGCCTCCGGCCCTGGCTTTAGCCATCACTCCCGGCGAGTGCCTCTCGGCCACCAACCAGTACACCCTCTCAGGTACGCTGTCCTTGACTAACGCTCAGGCTAGTAGTCTCACCATCACTGATGGCTTGGTGAGCACCACCGTCTCGCTGACGGCTGGACAGACCACCGCCAGCTTTAGCTTGACGGGTCTGAGCTCAGGTACCAACACCCACACTGTAACCGTCAGTGGTCAAGGCTACAGCCCCATCAGCACCACCTACACCGCTCCTGTCTCCTGCTCAGTGGCACCGATCTTGCCCCCGGCTTTGGCTTTGGCCATCACCCCGGGCGAGTGCCAGACGGCCACCAACCAGTACACCCTCTCAGGTACGCTGTCCTTGACCAACACCCAGGCCGCTAGCCTCACCATCACCGATGGTTTGGTGAGCACCACCGTCTCACTGACGGCTGGACAGACCACCGCCAGCTTTAGCTTGACGGGTCTGAGCTCAGGTACCAACACCCACACTGTAACCGTCAGTGGGCAAGGCTACAGCCCAGTGAGTGCGACTTACACGGCTCCTGTCTCCTGCTCAGTGGCACCAGTCTTGCCCCCGGCCCTGGCTTTGGCCATCACCCCGGGCGAGTGCCTCTCGGCCACCAACCAGTACACTCTCTCAGGTACGCTGTCCTTGTCCAACGCCCAGACCTCCTCACTCACCATCACCGATGGCTTGGTGAGCACCACCGTCTCGCTGACGGCTGGACAGACCACCGCCAGCTTTGCCCTGACCGGTCTGAGCTCAGGTACCAACACCCATACCCTTACCGTCAGTGGGCAAGGCTACAGCTCCATCAGCACCACTTACACGGCTCCAAGCTCCTGCTCAGTGGCACCAGTGCTGCCCCCGGCCCTGGCTTTAACCATCACTCCGGGCGAGTGCCTCTCAGCCACCAACCAGTACACTCTTAGTGGTACGCTGTCCTTGACCAACACCCAGGCTTCCTCACTCACCATCACCGATGGCTTGGTGAGCACCACCGTCTCACTGACGGCTGGACAGACCACCGCCAGCTTTAGCTTGACGGGTCTGAGCTCAGGCACCAACACCCACACTGTAACCGTCAGCGGTACAGGATACAACCCAGTGAGTGCAACCTACACCGCTCCAAGCTCCTGCTCAGTGGCACCAGTCTTGCCTCCGGCCCTGGCTTTAGCCATCACTCCCGGCGAGTGCCTCTCGGCC